>DAIPYB010000376.1:0-3577 GCA_036782955.1 Pseudoxanthobacter sp.
GATCGCCCAGCGCCGCCCGTGCCTGCGCCAGCACGTTGACGGCGCACAGGTGGGCGGCGGCGCGGGCCTCCTCCACATCGAAGCCGGCGCCGAGCGTGCCGCGATAACGCAGGCCCTCCGCATCCATCGGCAACTGGCCGGAAATATAGAGCAGGCCGCCGTGCAGCAGGGTCGGCACATAGTTGGCGGCCGGAGCGGCCGGGCTCGGCAGCGTGATGCCAAGGGCGGCGAGACGGGCTTCTGCGGTCTCCGACATGCGGCTGGTTTCCTCAATCGGTTCGGTTGCCGGACCGCAGCGGCCCGGCCGGATGCGCGGGGTGGACGGCCATGATCCGACATTTTCCGTCGGGTGCATGACCATTTTGCGATAAGCAATCAGGTCTGCCGCGAATGCAAGGGCCGGCAAGGGTGCGGCGACATTCACAGGGGCGGGAAAAGGCGGGGCGGGCCCGTGGGTTTTGTCATCCGTGCCATTGAAACCGGTGGCGGAACCGGGTTCACTTCGTGCCAGACATGACTGCGCCCGGCCTGCGCCCGCATGCTCGTATCCGACCCGCCGGCGATCCCCGGCCATGGTTTGGCCGCGACCGGGTGCAAACCCTCCGCGTCCGGTGTTTTGGGGCACCGGCTGGCGCGGTGTTCGGAAGGAAGTGATTGATGGCGTCTGATTCGGTTCGTCGCTCTGGCCGTGGCATCTTCCCGTGCCGGCGCGACAGCGCAGCGCGGCGCCGCACCGCCGCTTCCGGCGTGGCCATGGCCGCCGCGCTGGCGGCGGCACTTGTCGTGACGGCGGCGGGCGTTCCTTCCTCCGGCGCCCGTGCCGCCGGCGCGGGAGCCCCCGCACTGGCGCCGGCGCGCAACCTGCCGGCGCAGGCGTTTCCGGCCGCTGCATCCTCGGCTGCTGCCGGCGTCGTCAATGCGGTTACGCCGCAGGAGGCCGACGTGCTGAAGGGCTTCACCGCCCATCGCGGCGTCTACGATCTCGGCCTTGAGAGCGCCGAATCCAGCGCCGGCGTCGCCGGTGTCAACGGCCGCATGGTCTATGAGATCACCGGGGCGGCGTGCGATGGCTTTTCGGTGACCTTCCGCATGGTCACCGATGTCAACGATGATGACGGCGGCAGCCGGCTCACGGATCTGCGCACCACTTCGTTCGAGGCCGGAGACGGCGTCAGCTATCAGTTCCTGACGCAGAACTTCGTCGATCAGGACCCGACCGATTCCACCAAGGGCGTTGCGGTGCGCAAGGACGGCCATATCGCCATCGACCTGATCGATCCGGAAAAGACGACGGCGACCATCGATGCCGGCGCTCTGTTTCCCACCCAGCATCTCGCCCGGCTCGTGGTGGCGGCGCGCGCGGGGCAGAGCATCGTGCAGGCCGATCTGTTCGACGGCTCCGAGGATGGTCGCAAGGTTTACGCGACCACTGCCGTGATCGGCCCGAAGGTGGAAAAGGATGACCCGGCCGACGGCGACGATCCCGGCGCCGTCGGTGCCATCGGCAAGATCGATCACTGGCCGGTGCGGCTCAGCTATTTCGACATTACCGACAAGGCGACCGGCGAGCAGACACCCGTCTATGAGATGTCGTTCCTGCTCTATGCCAACGGCGTGACCCGGCGGCTGAAGCTGGATTATGGCGACTTCGTCGTCTCATCCCATCTGAAGTCGTTCGACACGCTGCCGAAGGCCGCCTGCGCGCGCTGACGGCCCGCTTACCGCTTCGGCTTGTCGCGGTCGGTGTGCAGGTGGGTGAAGGTGAGGCCGGTTTCGACGGCATCATGGCCGAAGCGGGCGCGGATCGCGTTCATGGCTTCCTCCGCTTTCGCCCGCCGGCCGGCGCCGCTGTCCACCAGGTCAGGCGGATCTGCGGAGATATCGTCGGTCAGGTCGGAGACCGTGACGCCGATGAGGCGATAGGGTCGCCGAGGCTCGCGCGCGAGCAGGTCTGTCGCAGTGCGGTGGATGCGGTCGGCCAGCGCCGTCGGGTCGGCGAGGCGGCGGCTGCGCGTCGTCTGGCGAAAATCTGGCGTTTTCAGCTTCAGCGTGACCGTCCAGCCGGCCAGATGGGCCGCTTTCAGGCGGCGGGCGGCGGTTTCCGACAACGCCCGCAGGGTTGCCGACAGCAGCGCAGGGTCTTCGATATCCTCGCCGAAGGTAGTTTCGGCGCCGATGCTCTTGCGCGGGGCATCCGGTGTCACGGAGCGGTCGTCCTCGCCGCGGGCAAAGCGGATGAGCCGCATTGCCGGCGCGCCGACGAGGCGGAAGAGATCGGACGGGTCGCGGGTGGCCAGCGCGCCGACGGAGGTGATGCCGGCCTCCGCCAGTCTGGCGGCTGCCGCCCGCCCGACGCCCGGCAGGATGCTGACCGGCTTTGAAGCCAGAAACAGCGGCGCCTCCGCCCGGCCGAGCACGGCGAAGCCGCGTGGCTTATCGAGGTCCGAAGCGATCTTGGCGAGGAATTTCGCGTAGGACAGGCCGACAGACACGGTGATGCCGATCTCCTTCTCCACGCGGCGGGCAAAGTCCGCCAGCACGGCGGCGGCCGGAGCACCGTGGAGGCGCTGCGTGCCGCTGAGATCGAGAAAGGCCTCGTCGATCGACAACGGTTCCACCAGCGGCGTCAGCGCCAGCATCATGGCGCGCACCTGCCGGCCGACCCCGGCATATTTCTCCATGTTCGGAGGGATGACGACCGCCTCCGGGCAGAGTTCGCGCGCTTTGAAGGTGGGCATGGCCGATCGCACGCCGCTGATGCGGGCAATGTAGCAACAGGTTGAAACCACGCCGCGCCGCCCCGTTCCGCCGACGATCAGCGGCTTGTCGCGCAGCGCCGGATTATCGCGCTTCTCGATGGTGGCATAGAATGCGTCGCAGTCGATGTGTGCCAGACTGAGGCCCATCAGCTCGCCATGGCGAACCAGTCGCGGGCTGCCGCAGGCCGGGCAGCGCCGCGGCGCGGGGCCGGGTGCGCGGTGGCTGCCGGCGCCGCAATCCCGGCAAAGCCAGACCTCTGTCGCCCCCAACCCCTCCGTTGCCTGCGATGCGTCCGCGCCAGACATTCCTGCCTCTCGATGCCGGTTCGGCGGCCTTCAGCCGGAGAAGGGGCGGAAGCGATATTCCGTCACCTGATGATAACGCTCGCCCGGCCGCAGCACGGTGGAGGGGAAGGCCGGCCGGTTGGGACTGTCGGGAAAATGCTGCGCCTCCAGACAAAGCGCGGCGTGCGGGAAGGGGCGGAAGCCGCCGTGGGCCGCCGGCTCGGGCCCGAGATAGCGGGCATCGTAGAATTGCAGGCCGGGCTCGGTGGTCCACACCTCCATGGCAAGCCCAGCCGCGGCCGAGCGCACGGTGGCGGCATGGCGCAGGCCGCCGGCATCGCTATCGAGGGCGAAGTTGATGTCATAGGCGAACTGGCCGTCGCCCCAGTGATCGATGCGGCGGAACGTGCGGAAATCGTAGGGCGTTTCCGCGACCGGCGCGAGGGCGCCGGTGGGAATGAGGGCATCGTCGACCGGCGTATAGCGGGCGGCCTGTACCTGCAGCTCATAATCACGCACGCTGCTGCCCGGCT
>DAIPYB010000377.1:0-3576 GCA_036782955.1 Pseudoxanthobacter sp.
GTTCGATGCAGGACCTGACCGGCTCCGGCAGGTCGGCCAGCCCGCAGACCACGGCCCCGCCGGCAGGAAAAGCCGCCCGGTGCCCGTGTTCCTGCGGGGCTACGCTGACGAACGCGGTTCTGGCTACCACGCGCTTCTCCTTATTCCGCCTGCGACGATTGACAAGTTCGGAGCGCAGGCGGAATGTCAATGAACCGATTGGGCAGAAGCCGGTGTGAGTCCGGCACGGTCGCGCCACTGTAATCGCTCAGAGCCTATCATGCTCTGGCGGAAGTCAGACCTGCCCGGGTGCAGACGTTGTCGGGACGCGACATCCCAGGAGACACGCAGTTGGCCACACTTTCACAGCCGTCATCGCCGGCCAGCCCGGTTGCCATTCCCCTTGGCGAAGTCTTGCCATGGGCGATTTTCGCTGGCCTGATCCTTGCGCTGGCGATTTATTTCGTCGGCGCCGAGGAAGGCGCGACCTCCATCTTCAGCGGCAGCTACGTGCATGAATTCGTGCACGACGGGCGCCACCTGCTCGGCTTCCCCTGCCACTGAGGATTCGTTGTCATGACCGGGAAACTCTTGCTGCGCGGCATGATTGCCGGCGTTGTCGCCGGAATTTTGGCCTTCGTATTTGCCCGCATCTATGGTGAGCCGCTTGTCGACTTCGCCATTAACTTCGAAGAGCACGCCAGCATGGCCGCCGGCGAGGCGGCGGAGCCGGAACTGGTGAGCCGTACGACACAGGCCGGTCTTGGACTTCTGACCGGGCTGGTTACCTATGGCGCGGCGCTCGGCGGCATCCTTTCGCTGGTTTTCAGCGTGGTCTACGGGCGCTTCAGCAATCTGCCGCCGCGCACTCTCTCCGCCTGCCTTGCGCTGGCCGGCTTTGCAGCCATCGTGCTGATACCGGCGATCAAATATCCGGCCAATCCGCCAGCCGTGGGCAATCCGGATACGATCGGCATCAGAACCGAACTGTTCTTCATCATGCTTGCCGCAACGATTGCATGCATGACGGCAGCCGTTGCGCTCGCACGGTCGCTCTGGGCGCGGCTGGGCGGCTGGAATGCCTCCATCGTGGCGGCCGCGTGCTTCGCGGCGGTGATTTCGGTGGCAATGCTGGCCCTGCCGGCTATCAACGAGGTGCCGGAAGCCTTTTCCGCCGTGGTGCTGTGGCGTTTCCGCGTAGCGTCCCTCGGCATTCAGGCGATCACCTGGACAGCGATCGGCCTCATCTTCGGCTATCTGGCCGAAACGGCCCTTCATGGCGTGGCGGCCGGGCGGACGAAGGTGCTCAGAACGGCCTGAACACACCTGCCTTCGATCTGAATAATCAAAACTCAGCAATAAGCGCGGCATCATAGCCGCGCTTATTTTTTATTATACCCCATCAATCACAATCAAGAAGAAGACAATGTCCTTTCTTGTTGCAATATTTTAGTTCGATACATCGATATAGGAGGGCTTCTCATTGAACGGAATGTACCGGACGGCCTTGGCATCGAGATTTAGTTTCTTGAAATCAAGCAGGCGCGGGGTCGGATTATCGTAATCCCAGATCGCATAGATGCCATTCTTCAGGTCGGCGACGGCAGACCATTCGGTCGTCTCGAAACCGGAAACGCCGCCGCCGGCCGCGCTGCTGGCTGATGTCACGACCGCTCCGGGCGGAATATCGAAATCATTGAGGATATGCCGTGCGGCCTTCATCGCAGCCTCGCCGGTTGGCAGTTGCGGCAGGTTCTGGACGAACATGAAGGCGCGGACAAAACGCGACGGCGAAAGAAAATCGCCCGGCAATCCGTGGAGACCGGCCCCGGAACTGGGCTGCGAGATCGTAAGGTCGCCGACCTTGCGCGACGGCGGGTCATTCGGAGACAGGTTGCCATAGAGGCCGAGATTGGTCACATGCCACGGAAAAGCCGGTGCATTGGTGACGACTGTCGTCGGATTATCGTAGATATGCAGTTCACCGCCGACATATTCCACGACGATGCTCTTGCCCGACAAGTCGTGCAGCGTGATATGCAGCGGAACGGCGGCCTTGAAAGCCGCCTGCGGCGCCTTCGAAACCTTTATCTTGGGCAGAGCCGCCTTCACCTCGTCAACCGTGGCGAAGTTTGTGAGCATCCACGTCAGCATTTCGAAAGAGGCAATGGAATTCTTGGCCTCGGCGGGGGAGACATCCTGAAATCCCGCCAGTTCCGGGAAGAACAGCATGCCGCCGCCCAACCCCTTCTCGTTCATGCCATCCACCAGAATCTCAAGACCGAGACCGTTGGCGCCGATCGCGGCATACTTGCCTGTCCACTCCAGCCCGGTGCCGGCAGTGCCGTCGGGGCCGGTGGCCTTATAGGCAAGTCCGCGCGGAAAGACGGCGAGTTGCGACTGCAACGGCAGCGAGAACTCCATCGTCCGGGCATAAATCCTGGCGCCGTCCTTTGCATCGAGCATGAAGGACGTGCAAGCCTGTGCGATATCGGCAGAAATCGTCAGCGATGTGGACGCCAAGGCAATGGCGGCAAAACGGAGCAGACGATGCTTCAACATCAGTTTTCCCTTCAAGCACCCGGCAGACAGAAATAATTCTAAGTCACATCCGCCGTTACTGTACGCGTTCTGGCATACGTCCTGTGCTTTATCACTTTTGAGCACAGATCGCACGCTCACTTCGAGCGCAAGCAATTGAACTTCTGAAGGAGAGATTGCGCCTGTGAATTAACGGGCAGACCACGGCGGCCCTACGCTGAAACTATTCGTGGGCCGACATCGCACCGAAGCATTGGCACAGGCCGGCCAGCCTCGGCGGGAATCCGTCTCTATCCGCGCGGGTCCGGTGCTCAGGGTGCCCTGCGATGTCGGACGGCCGATCCCGCAAGGCACCCGTGCAGCCAGAAAGTCGGACCGCCGGCTCAGGAAAAGCCCGGCCGGGGCACCAGCCCCATCAGGCTCTGCGACAGGCCGCCGTCGACGACGATCTCCTGCCCGGTCACATAGGCCGCTCGGTCGGAGGCAAGGAACAGGGCGACATCGGCCATGTCCGCCGGCGTTGCGATGCGCCGCAGCGGCACCATCGCCTCGCGTCGTGCCCGGACGTCGGCATCGGCATAGAACTTTGCCGACATCGGCGTTTCCACCAACCCCGGACTGACGCAGTTGGAGCGCACGCCGCGCGGCCCCCACTCCGCCGCAAGCTGGCGCGACAACATCGTGAGCGCGGCCTTGGAGGGCGAATAGGCGCCGCTCGCCGGCTGCGGCTGGCTGGCGGCAATGGAACTGATGTGGACGAGCGCACCGCGACCGCGCTCCAGCATGCCCCGGCCAAAGGCTTGCGCGGCGAGCAGGCTGCCCGTCAGGTTGACGGCAAGCATCTGCGACCAGTCGGCCTGCGCAACGGTGGCGAGCGGCGCCGGCCGCAGAACGGCGGCGTTGTTGACGAGAACGTCCGCGCCGCCAGCCGCCTCCACCGTAGCAGCCGCGGCGGCAATCTCATCGGGCTGCGACAGGTCGCATGTTATCGCAACCGCGCCACCGCCCAGTTCCGCGGCCAGTTGCGGCAGCTGGCTGCCCTCGCGGTCCAGCAGC
>DAIPYB010000378.1:0-3575 GCA_036782955.1 Pseudoxanthobacter sp.
CTGGTCGCGCTGGCGATCCCCGACACGCCGGAAGAAGCACAGATCGGCCTGTCGCAGGCCGCCTACGATGCCCTGCTGACGGAAGCCGAGCGGGCCGCGCTTGTCGATGATCTGCCGGCGGATTGGGGCCCGGCAGACATCTGATGATGCTCGTGGCGCGCTCAGATTCGCGACTGCTCCTCACTCACCAGCCGCACCTCACAATGGTGAGTATTTGGTGAGTAGCGCGCAAATGCCGTATGAGCAGTATTTTACCGCTATCTTAAATTATTGATTTTGTTGATTTTAATGGTGGGCGGTACAGGGATTGAACCTGTGACCTTTGCCGTGTCAAGGCCTGATTTTGGGCCCTACTTTTTTAATCAAAGCGAGTCAAGACGAATCTTTTTTGCATTATTTTTCAATTGGATATGAGGGGCCCAATCGACTTTTCGAATCAACGCGAATCAACGCTCTTCCGCGAGTTACCTTTTTGTGGTGAGTAGCTGGTGAGTAATGAGAGCTTTGCCTTCGCGTTTCGAGAGCCCGCCACATGCCCAAACTCACCAAGAGAATCGTCGATGCAGCTGACCTGCGGGACAAGCAGTACACCATCTGGTGCAGCGAACTGCGCGGCTTCGGGGTATTCGTGAACCCCACCGGGAAGCGATCCTACTTCGTGGATTACCGCAACGAAGCCGGCGCCCGCCGGCGCATGTCCATCGGCGTCCACGGCAAGATCACGACGGAGGAAGCGCGCAAGATCGCCATCCTCACGCTCGGCAATGTCGTCCGCGGCGATGATCCGGCGCAAGCGCGCGTCGAGCGCCGGACGGCCGTGACTGTCTCCCAGCTTTGCGACGACTACATCGAAGCGGCCGACCGTGGCCTCATCATCGGCAAGCGCGGGCAGCCCAAGAAGGCGTCCACCATGGTCGTAGACAAGGGGCGCATCGAACGGCACATCAAGCCGCTGCTGGGCAAGAAAAAGGTGAAGGATCTGGTGGCAGCCGACATCAACGCCTTCATCCGCGATGTGACACTCGGGAAAACCGCCACAGAAGAAAAGACGGAGAAGCTGCGCGGCCGGGCCGTCGTGACCGGCGGGCGCGGAGCCGCGACCAGAACGGCCGGCCTGCTGGGCGGCATCCTCTCATTTGCCGTTGCAAGCGGCGTCATCGAGAGAAACCCGGCCCAAGGCGTCCGCAAGCCCGCCTATAAGCAGAAGGACCGCCGGCTTGTCGCGGAAGAATACAAGCGCCTTGGTGCAGCGCTTGTGGCCGCCACCAACACCGGCGAGACGTGGCAGGCCGTCTGCGCGATCTGGCTGCTTGCATTGACAGGCTGCCGCAAGGACGAGGTCATCTCTCTCGAATGGCGGGAAGTCGACATCGAGAATTCCTGCCTGCGCCTCAGGGACAGCAAGACCGGTGCATCGGTTCGCCCGATTGGCGCGCCGGCACTTGGCATCATTTCCCAGATCGAGCGCGGAGACGGGGATTTCGTGTTCCCGGCCATCCGTGGCGGTGGCCATTTCGGCGGCATCGTCGGCGCGTGGAAGCGCATCAGGGGGCGTGCGGGATTGAGCGATGACGTGACGCTTCACACCCTGCGTCACAGCTATGCGTCGGTTGCCGGCGACTGCGGCTTCGCGGAATCGACCATCGGCGCGCTGCTGGGGCACTCCGGGCAGTCCATCACGAGCCGGTATGTCCACCGGCTCGATGCCGTTCTTGTGTCCGGCGCCGACACTGTCGCGAAGGAAGTGCTGCGCCAGATGCGTGGCCGTCAGCCCTGATCGGCGGTACTGGCTCGCTTCCCACCGAGGCGGGCCAGAGCCCATGCATCGAGTTCATCGAGCGGATATAGCACCTTAATGCCGAACTTGTTGAACTTCGGTCCGCCGCCGATCAGGCGCAGCTTGTTGAGGTAGGTCGGCGCGATGACCACACCGAATTTCTCATGCAGGTAGCTGGCGGCATCCTTCGTCGGCAATCGCCGCCCATAAACGGCGGGAACCTGAGCGTCATCCATCTCACGCATCCTTCCATCCAAGCTCGGCTGCCAAGCTGGTCAGCGCCGCCCGGTAGTCAGCGAGCGTGACGCAATTCGCTGTTGCCCGTGCGGTTCGGTTGGCGTGGTAGCCGGCAGCGTGAATCAAGAAGCGGAACAGCCGCGCGTCGGCGGCGTCGTCATGCTCGGCGGCAGGCCGTACATAGCGGGCTGGCACCGGCGTCGTGATCTTCGCCTCAGCCATCGCGTTGCCAGCCTCGTGGGCTGAATCGGCCAGCACGCGCCACGAAATGTCAGGATCGGTGACACCCGTCATCAGCCCCTTGAAAGCGATAAGTGCCGCCTGATCGCGGAAATGCTCAATGTTCATGGTCGCCATCTTTCAGAACCGCACGGATGGCGACTGCCGCTTCCGCGAGTGAGATGTAGCTGTAGCTCTGCCCGCCGAGCAATTCGATGCGCCGGGGCAACCGCTCGACGGCCCGCACCGCATCTTCCAGTGCCTGCTGGCGGATGGCGGCGCTATGGGCGGCATAAGGTAGAGGCCACCACTTCACTGGATTTGCAGCAATTTCAAATTCGCTGCCGGCAACAAACCACCAATCAGGCAATCCACCTCCGCCATCTTCTTCGCAGTCATTCCATCCTCCGCCCCATTCCACGATGTGAAATCCTGTCGGGGCATGAGACAGTCCCTCAGCATGGGCAGCATAGAGCGTCAGGCGCGAGCAGCCGTCCTCCTCCCATTTATCCGCTTCATGGTCGTAATAGGCGAGGATCAGCCTGTCCTTCGGAGCGCTCGACATATGGTTTCCGCCAGCCGGAGCGGCCGTATTGTCAACGGTCGGCATGTTCGCCTCCATCGACGGAGCGCGCGTTGTGCGCGTCACCGATCATCATCTCGATGGCCTTGGCGCGCTCATCAAGCAAAGCGGTGAGTTTGGTCGCCTGCTCGAGCCACACCTGTTGGGCGGGATGGAGACTGGTCTTGAACTTGATCACGCCGCTATTGCTGGCCGCGTCCATGAACATACGGACCATCTCGTATCGACCGGCATCGCGTCCGCGCGTCCAGAGCGTATCGGCGGCCCACCCGAAACACAGCCCACCTGCGAGGCCGATAGTCCACGGAGTACTGGCGCTCGACGATTCGCCCAGCAACGCGGCCCCGGCCGCCATCAACGTCACCGGCAGCGAAAAGCGCCACGCGCGAACGACTGCACTCCACGACCAGACCGATGCCAGCTTGACGCGGTGCTTAATTGTGACCGACTTCTCTTCCATATTCGCCTCGATGAATGGGTGCCCGGCGTCGCGACGTTCTTGGGTTGCACCGCAGGGCAGGACGCCGGGCTTCCGGCCGTAGCCGGATTGGGGAAAGAGGGAGAGAGCGTCGACACGTCAATGGGTTGCGCGCGGGGCATGGACGCTCTCTCATCCGCCTACGGGCGGATTGGTGAAAGGGTGCCCGGCGTCGGCGCTGGACTGGGTTTCGCACATTCCTTGGACGCCGGGCTTCCACGCCATCAGGCGTGGAAAATCGTTGCTGTCGTCTTGCCGGTCTGGCGTCGCCACTCGATGGT
>DAIPYB010000379.1:0-3574 GCA_036782955.1 Pseudoxanthobacter sp.
GTCCTCATTGCAGCCGTGCGACTATGGACACGCCTATTCGTCAACAGGCCCTAGCCCTGAACAGTTGCCCGGATCACCCGGTCCCCCACAATATGGACAAGCGCTCCCGCCACGCCTCAACCCGTTGCCCGCCGCGATCCGTCACGCGCTTTCCCTGCATCTCTGCCGGCCTCCGGCGCCCAAGCCGCACCGCATCGCCGGCAGGCCCGCGCCGCCTTCACGGCAGCAGCAGACTGCAAAACCAGACCGCCCTGCGCTCATTCCGCCTATAGACCGCAAAATCGAAATGCGGCTATAAGAGCGCCCTGCAGCCTGAAGCGCGCGGCACGCCGCCAGCCTGGCAGCACCGCTCCCTCCGACAGGGCAGCCCGGAAGTGTGGCCGAGTGGTTGAAGGCACTGGTCTTGAAAACCAGCGAACCGCAAGGTTCCGTGGGTTCGAATCCCACCGCTTCCGCCAGATTTTCCTTATAAAGCAATACCTTACCGACGTTTCCGCATGTTCTCACCAGACGGCCCATTTGGCCCAAAACATGTACAAAACGCGCACATATCGGATGGAGATTGCATAGAGTCCCGAAAAATTCCCGAACAGTGTTCGACTTCTGTTCACCCCGCGTTGTCGCTGGCGGGCTGGTCGATGTCCGGATTGCCGTGCGTCTGCTCCATGGCCTCGCGAAGGTCGTCGATAAGCAGATGGGCATATCGCGTCGTCGTCGAGATGCGGGTATGCCCGAGCTGGTGCTGCACGGCGCGCAGGTTTTTCGTCGCGCGCAGCGTGCGGGTGGCGGCGGTGTGGCGCAGATCGTGGATTCGCAGGTCTGGCCGACCAATCGCCGCTGCCGCGGCCTTGAACGCATGGTAGAGCGCCGCATAGGACAGCGGGGCGCGCTTGCCGCGTGTGTGTCCGTAGCGGCTCATCTGCGCCAAGAAAGTAAAAACGGATTCATCGTGACCATAACTCATCTCTTTGACGAGTATTGCCCGCATGGCCCGCGTGATCGGAAGCACCTGAACTCGTCCGCCCGGATGCTTTGACTTTATTCTGATTGTGATTATCCCCTGATCAAGATCAACTGCAGCCGGCGGCAGTGGAAGAACTGATCTTGCCCGCAGGCCAGATAGTGCCAGAAATCGGATAGCAGGCCGAAAATCATCGCGCAGATGAGACAGGATTGCCTGCTCTTCGGCCGGGCTGATATAGACGACACGCTCGTCAGGCTCGCTGTGCAGCAGCGCGCCCCAATTCGGCAGCACGATCTGCATGCGCCAGACGAGCGCCGCGCGCCGCATGATGCGGCGCAGCACCTGAATTTCGCGATTGATCGTCGCCGGAGCTGGCAGCCGGCCGAGGTGCGTTGTCTGACCGCGGCGCCGGGCGACATAGGATGCCAGGACATCATCCGTAATTTCGCCAATCACCGGCGGCCGACCGCGTTGCGACAGCAGCGGCAGCAGCTCGGAGCGCAGGCGCTCCATGCGGATCAGCGTTGTCTCGGCAGTGCGGTCATGCTGCCCGACTTCTTGCCAAAAACGGCCGAATACAGACAATATTTCAGTTCTGTCTGTATGCTTTGCTGCGCTTATTTCGGCCTTTGCCTGTTCTTTCAGCGTGCGTTCGGCTGCTTTCGCTTTGCGCTCTTCAGTTTCGCCTGTAGAGCCGTGAAATCGAACACCTGAGACGACGAAATCATAGTAGAAGAATTGGCTGCGCTGAAGGCCAGCTTTGTCTTTCGGGCGGTAGACGGACATTCAGCCATCCTCATGCGCATCAGATAATCGAGGCAATCATCGAGGCCGAAGCGGCGCCGGGGGCGGCGCTGGCCGCCGCCAGCCGGACGATAGCTGATCCTCCCTGCGGCGACCTCATCTCGCAGCAGAGAGATACTAATCTCCAGTGCATCCGCTGTTTCGGCCATTGACAAGGTGGTGCGACCGGAAAATGCGGTGCGCAGCCGATCTGGGATATAGATGTCATCGGTCATGGCTGTCGGCGCCAGCAGTTGAGGACCTGTCCCGCGGCCGTGTCTTTTGCATCCTCGACAATGGTCCTGAGATGGTCTGCGATGGCCTCAGCCTCGGCCTCGGAGATATCGCGCCCGCCCTCCGCAGCCGGTGTCGGCCAATTGAGCGGTGGTGTGATGCCATTAATCTGGTCGCCTTCGGAAATAAAGCGGATCAGCATCGCCAGTAGCTGCACGATTTCGCCCTCAACTTCCGACCAGTCCATGCGACCCTCGGCGTAGTGGACAGCACCGCGAACCACCTCGCCAGCTTCCTCCGCGATCTTGAGCGTCACGTAATTGGGCTGCGGAAATTTCATGGCGGCTTTCTTGGCCGCCGCTCGCGCTTTTTCGACGAGGCACCCGAAGTAGTCTGACCGGCCTACGAAAGACATTGCAGTCGGCTCGTCGCCGGGCGTGCCCGCCAGAGCGCGGATGGCGGCTGCGATGTTTGCGCAAGCAGTCACATCACAACTGACCGCCGGCAAGCCGTCACGGTCAATGACCCCATCCCCCTCGCGCCATGCCTCATATCGGGACTCGGCTACCTGCGCCGCCTCTTCCAGCGCCTGACGGCGGATGGCGGAGATATCGAGATTATCAGCCGTTATCGATCTCATGATTCTGGATCGGCCTGACAATCCAGCCGAAACAACCATCCCGCGACGGAGTGGACATCATCGCGTGACCAGAGCGAGCGGCCCAATAAGCGGTTTTTCCCATCCACTGGCGATGCCGCTGATTGTCGTGATCGACAATGCGATCAATGACGATGGCGCGGTCAGAGAGACGGATGACGGTGACACGAACGGGGGTCATTTGCGTGCTTTCTTCAAGAGGTTGAACGGCGCAGGGCCGAAATCGTCAGCCATCACCGATCCTCCCGCGCCTTGAGCATGGCGTCGGCTACCTGATAGGCCCGGCCCGCAACATCGGATGGGCCATAACTCAAGCCCGCCGTGCCAGAAAATGCGGCCATGCCACCAGCAACCTGCCCCGCGAACCAGTCACGCAGGGACATGCCGCCGCTTATGCTGGTGAAAGGCTCAATGAGGTCGCCGTGCCCATCGCGTTCGCCGGATATCACATCCAGTTGCGGGAACGCGGCCCCGCCATCGTAATTTCTCATCCTCACGCTCCCGAGCGCCTGACGGTCGTTCCGTCCATGCAGCGCTTCCATTTCGTGTTCCGTGATCCGGGGACGGGGTTCCGGCTCTGCCGCACCCCGAGGTGCTTGACTCGCTTCCGGTAGACGGAGGCCTTCTCCGCCACGTCAGTCCGGGTCTTGCCCGCATGGCACCAGTCGCAGAGGCAGCGGAGGTTCCCTTCGCGGTTCTCACCGCCATTGCAGAGGGCGACGGTGTGATCGGCCTGCCAGCTATCCCCTGCCGCAATGCGCCGCCCACATGCCTCACAATGGCCGCCGGCGCGCTCGAAGACGCGCACGCGGACGCGGATCGGAATGGCCGTGTCCGGTGTGGTGCCGATCCATTCTGGGATGCTGCGGCCGGTCATGCCGCCACCTCACTGATCTGCGCGGCGATGCCCTCGGGCAATTCAAACAGGCCAAGGC
>DAIPYB010000380.1:0-3569 GCA_036782955.1 Pseudoxanthobacter sp.
GCAGCAACCCGCCCACCGCCGGCCCCGCGCTCATGCCGATGGCCTGCGCGGCGGCGAAATAGCCCAGCGCCCTTCCGCGCTGCGGACCCTTCATGGCGCTGATGAGAATGGCAATGCTGTTGGCCCCGAGCAGGGAACCGCCGATGCCCTGCAACACGCGGAAGATGATGAGCGGCACGATGCCGGTGGCCGCGCCGCACAGCACCGTCGCCACGGTAAACAGCGCATATCCCGCCAGATAGAGCGACTTGCGCCCGAACATCTGGCACAGCCGGCCGAACACCGGCAGGAACGAGGCGAAGGCCAGCAGATAGGCCAGCGACACCCAGCTGACGGTGCTGGTATGCACGCCGAAAGCCGTCTTCATGGCCGGCAGCGCCAGCTGGACGATGGTGGCATCCAGCTGGCCGATGAAGGCCCCGACCGAGACCAGCCCGACCACGAGCCACGGATGGCAGGGCCGGCGGGTGATGGCCGCAAGCGGCGGCGGTTCGTGCAACATCGTGGCTGCGGCCCGCCGCAGCCAGCCTGACGGCACCCGCCCCACGGGCGCCGTCGGGCAATTAACCGGCTCAACCATGTCAGCCCCCGTCTTTCCGGCTATGGCGTCGTGCTGCCGGTGTCGGTTCAGAGCTTGCTGGCCAGCCAGCCGATGGCACCGCCGACCACGACGCCGGCCGCGACACCGATCGGACCGCAGACGCAACCGGCATCCGCGCCGATCTCGGCGCCTTCCGCCATCGCGCCGCCCTCGCCGAGGTCGATGCTGATGGAGGTCGGCAGGTCGTCCAGAATGGTGCCGCCGCAGATGCCGGCCAGCGCACGGTCATCGATGCTGGAAACGGAGCGGGGGGAAACGGACTGGATGTTCATGATGCGCACTCCTGAAAAAGAATGGTCTGGAAAAGGACTTTGCAAAACGGAGCCGGTCAGCCGCCGACATGCCCGTTGCCGGTTTCGTCCGCCACCAGCGGCTCCAGCGGATTGACGGTGCCGACGGGCAGAATGCCGGGGGTGAAGGGCACCCCGCTTTCGGTGCCGCCGACCGGTGCGATCGGCAGTTCAAGGCCGCCGCTGACACCGCCGAGCGCGGCGTCGTCGAGAACGGTGGTGCGGGTCTTGTCGGAGTTGGAAATCGTCATGGTCGTCGCTCCCGGTTGAGGTCCAGTGGGCGGGTGAGACGGCATGGCCCATGCGCCGGGCAAAGACCGGCAGGGTCGTGCGCCACATCCGTGAGGCACGGTCTTGAAAAAGTGGACAGAGGCTGCATTCAGCCGGCACCCCGCCGGGGATGCCGGAATGTCCGTTCAATACCGCCGGACAGGACGGATGAAAGGCGGAAAATAAATCTTCTTAAAAAGCTACGCGAAACGAATTTTCAGAACCACTCAGGCAGAGAAATACAATCCTGAAACTACGATTCAAAGCTCTGTAGAACCCGTTAACTTCTGATCGTTCGTATCGGAACCGGATTTTCTTGCGGCCCGTTGCGTTCGATGAAGTGAAAATACGCCGGTCCCGTGCAGGGTCAAGAGTCTCGGATAGTGCAAATGCAACTGTGTCTCACTTTTAATGTTGCCGACAGGTTGCGGTCATGAAAGCTGCCGCTGCGCCAGCGCGGCAAAGGGGCCGGGCACCGCCATCAGTTCGGCAAAGCGGCCCTGCTGCACGATGCGCCCCTGTTCCAGCACCACGATACGGTCGGCGCCGGCGATGGTGGACAGGCGGTGGGCGATGACGAGGCGCGTGGTGTGCAATGCGCCCAGCGCGGCGGTGATGTGGGCCTGCGTGGCGTTGTCGAGCGCGCTGGTCGCCTCGTCGAGCAGCAGCAGGCGTGGCTTGCGGATCATCGCCCGGGCGATGAGCAACCTCTGGCGCTGGCCGCCGGAAAACGTGCTGCCGCCCTCGCCGATCATCGTTTCCA
Source organism: Pseudoxanthobacter sp. (assembly GCA_036782955.1). GTDB lineage: Bacteria > Pseudomonadota > Alphaproteobacteria > Rhizobiales > Segnochrobactraceae > Pseudoxanthobacter. The sequence continues at coordinate 1,925 of DAIPYB010000380.1, forward strand.
TGCCCATCGGCATCGCGGCGATATCGTCGGCCAGACCCGCCATGCGGGCGGCCTCCCACGCCTCGGCGGAACCGTAGGGACCGTTGGCGACGATATTGTCGAAGATCGAACCCGGCAGCAGTTGCCCGTTCTGCAGCACGATCCCGATCTGCCGGCGCACCGCCGCCGGATCGAGCGTGGCAAGGTCGCGGCCGTCGAAGAAGACCGCGCCGCGCACCGGCGCCTCGAAGCCGAGCAGAAGCCGCAGCAGCGTGGACTTGCCTGCCCCCGAAGAGCCGACCACGGCCACGAACTCGCCCGGTGCGATCGACAGGCCGATATCCTCCAGCACCGGCCGCGACGATTGCGGGTAGCCGAACGAGACTGCCTCCAGACGCACCGCGCCGCTGAGTTCGCCGGGGTCGGCCCGGGTGCCGGCCATCTCCGCCTTTTCCCCCAGAATCGGGCGGGTGCGCTCATAGAGCGGGGCAAGGCCGCTGACGGCGACCAGCGCGCCCGCCAGCCCGGAAAAGCCGGCAAAGAACTGGCCGAAAGCGGCATTGAAGGCAATGAAATCGCCGATGGACAGGCGCGGTGCCTCGCCGGCTACCATGGCCAGCACCAGCCCCTGGAACACCAGCAGCATGGCACTGCTGAACAGCGACTGGACATAGAGCACGGTGCCGCTCTGGCGCTGCAAGGCCATGTCGCGGGCAAAGCGGCCGGCCCAGTCGCCAAAGGCGAAGGCTTCCGCGCCCGCAGTGCGCAGCCGGGCGATGCCGGCGATATACTGGAATACACGCGCCGCCAGCGCCCCGCGCAAAGCAAGCTGTTCGCGCTGGCGGCGCAGTTGCGCCCGCGCGAACAGCACGCTGCCCGCCATCGTCAGCAGCACGATGGCCAGTCCGGCGAGCGCCAGCGGCCAGCGATACCACACCATCAGGCCGAAGCTCGCGACGGCGAATGCCCCGCCGAACAGCGCCCCCAGCGTGGCGCCGGTCAGCTGGCTGGAAATGGCATTGATGCCGGCGGCGCGGCTGGCGAGGTCTCCCACCTCGAAACGGCGGAAGAAGGCAGCCGGCAGGCGCAGCAGCCGGTCCCAGACCGCCGCCTGCACCGCGGCGTCGATGCGGCCCTGCAGCCGGAGCTGCGAGAGCGTCTGCACCGCCGCCAGCCCCAGTCCGCCGACCGCCGCCCCCGCCAGCACCGCGATGACGGTGGCAAGCGTGCCATATTGCCCGCGCGGCACGATGAAATCGAACACCGCCCCGGTCACCGCCGGCGTCAGCAGCCCGAGAATGGCCCCCGCCAGCGCCGCAACCAGCACGAAGGCGATCGTGGTGCGCTGGCCGGCCAGTGCGAAGCGCAGCAGGGCGCGGCCATCCACCGTGCCTTCCGGGAACGGGCGGAAGAACACGAAGGCCTGCGGGGACAGGCCCTCCGCCACTGCCGCCGTCAGCCGGCATTGCCGGCCATCGGCTCCGGTCAGGCGATAGGTTCCGCCATGGCGCACCGCCGCCAATGGCCCTTGCGCATCGAAAACCAGCACCGGGCCGCTGTCGCCGCGCCACCAGCCGGGCGAGAGGCGCACGGCGCGCAGGCGCACGCCCGCCGCCCGCGCCATGGTCTCCGCCTGCACCTGCACGGACCCGCCCTGCGACGGAGC
>DAIPYB010000381.1:0-3562 GCA_036782955.1 Pseudoxanthobacter sp.
TAAGGCCGACAATGCATTAGGATTAAACTGGACCACTCAATCGGGGCAGGCCATGACCACGGCCGCGGTGGTGGGGTGGGTCTGCGTGCAGATGGCGCCGTGGACGCCGGCCGGCTGGCATCATCCGCTGTGGGCGCTGACGGGCGAGACATTGCGCACCGTTCCGCGCGGCGCGATTTCGGTCGATACGGAACAAAGCTGGCTGGCCTTGCTGCGTCTCATCCCGGTGCTGGCGACTTTTTGGCTGTCGCTGCAACTCTGCCGCGATCCTGCCCGCGCGCGGCAGTTGCTGATGTCACTGGCGGTCATCGCCGGGCTTTATGCCCTGTGGGGGCTGGTCGCGTTCATCGCGATGCCGGAAACGGTCTTGTGGTTTCCGAAGGAGGCGTACCGGTCTTCCGTGACCTCGACCTTCATGAACCGCAACACCTATGCGACCTATGCGGGCATGGGCATCGTCATTGCAGCCGCCATGACTTTCGCGACGCTGGATATCGGTGGCCGGCGGGGCTCGTTCTGGCGAATGCAGGCGGCGATCCTTTCCGCGTTGTTTCGCGGCCCCGGTCTCACGCTGCTGCTGTGCCTCGCGGTCGGCTTGCTGGCCCTGCTCATGACGGGATCGCGCGCCGGCATCGTAAGCACGGTCGCGGGACTTGCGGCGCTGATGGCAGTTTTGCTGCTGCGCGGCAATTTCCGTCGCAGTGCGCTGGTCGTCGGCCTTGTCGGCGCGCTGGCCGTTCTCGCCTTCGGACTTGGCAGCGACTTGCTGCTGACCCGTCTGGAAGCCAATTCGGTGTGGGACGAAGGGCGGGCAGCCATCTATCGTATCACGCTGACGGCAATCGCGGATTCGCCATGGCTCGGCATGGGCTACGGCACGTTTGCGCAGGTATTTCCGCTCTACCGCGACACCAGCATTCTTTATTACTGGTCGGTCGACAAGGCCCACAACACCTATCTGGAACTGGTTCTGGGACTGGGCGTTCCGGCCACTGCCTTGTGGCTTTCCGGCATCGGCGCATTATGGGGGCGCTGTTTCTGGGCGGCGATCCGGCGCAGCCGCGATTTCGTCGCGCCGCTTGCGGCCACGGCGGTGACTGCGCTGGTGGCGATCCACAGCCTGTTTGATTTCAGCCTGCAAATTCAGGCTGTCTCCATCACCTGGGCGGCCATTCTGGGCGCCGGTGTCGCGCAGGGCTGGCGCAGGCAGGACCGCCGCGCCCGCTGAAGGTGCGGCGGGCGGCCCTTCCCCAGAGCCAGTCTCAGGCCGGCAATTTCTCCGTTGCCGGCACCAGGGCACCGCGACCGACGCTCATGTAGCGGAAGCCATGGGCATGCACTTCCTCAGGCCGGTAGATATTGCGCAGATCGACGAGCGCCGGGTTCTTCATGACCGTCTTCAGACGCTGGAAGTCGAGGGCGCGGAAAACATCCCATTCCGTGACGATGACGAGGCAATCCGCACCTTCGGCGGCTTCATAGGCGCCAGTGCAGTACTCGATCTCCTCCGGCAGCACATGGCGCGCTTCGTCCATGCCTTCCGGGTCGTAGGCGCGCACCTTCATGCCTTTGTCGACTAGTGCATTGATCAGGTTGATGGCGGGGCTGTAGCGCATGTCATCGGTGTTTGGCTTGAAGGTAAGCCCCAGCACGGCCGCCGTACGGCCGCGAACCTGTCCGTCGAGAATGCGAAACACCTTGCGCGCCATGGTCAGCTTGCGGGTTTCGTTGACGGAAACGACCGTCTCGACCACGCGCAGCGGCGTTCCGGCCTCCTCCGCGGTTCGGGTCAGCGCGAGCGTGTCCTTCGGAAAACACGAACCGCCGTAGCCCGGGCCGGCATGGAGAAATTTCGGCCCGATGCGCTTATCGAGGCCGATGCCGCGGGCAACATCCTGCACGTCGCCGCCCACGACCTCGCAGAGATCCGCCATTTCGTTGATGAAGGTGATCTTCATCGCCAGAAACGCATTGGCGGCATATTTAATCAGTTCCGACGAGCGCCGGCTGGTGAACATCAGCGGAGCAGCGTTGAGCGAGAGCGGGCGATAAAGCTCTGCCATGACGGCCCGGGCGCGGCTGTCGTCGGTACCGATCACGACCCGGTCCGGGCGCTTGAAGTCTTCTATGGCGGCGCCTTCGCGCAGGAACTCCGGGTTGGAGACCACTGCTATATCGGCCTGCGGGCTCAGGTCGCGCGCAATGCGCTCAACCTCGTCACCGGTGCCGACGGGCACCGTCGACTTGTTGACGATAACGGTAAAGCCCTCCGCGGCGGTCACGATCTCACGCGCGGCGGCAAACACATAGGACAGATCAGCATGACCGTCGCCGCGGCGCGAGGGGGTGCCGACGGCGATGAAAACGACATCGGCCACCTTCACCGCAGCGGCAAGGTCGCCGGTGAACTCCAGCCTGCCAGCCCTGACATTCCGCCCGACAAGGTCGTCGAGACCCGGCTCATAGATCGGAATGTCGCCCTTCTGGAGCCGGGCGATCTTGTCGGCGTCTTTGTCGACGCAAATGACGTGATGTCCGAAATCCGAAAAGCAGGCTCCGGAAACAAGACCGACATAACCGGTCCCAATCATCGCTACGCGCATTGCGGCGTTCTCTGTTCAGAAAGTTGACGGAACCTGTTCGCCCTGCGCGCAGCGTTCTGCCGCGCGCAGCGCCTCCGACAGGCTTCCGAACTTTAAAAAAGCCATCTGACGGTCGGATGAACCGCCGCGCGGGTAAAGCTACACCAGCCGCCTGCGACGGGTCCAGTAAGGGGGCGTCCGGCTTGTGGCGTCGCCGCTGCCGGGCGCCGCTGCCATCAGGCGCCGAGAACGGCCCGATAGACCTCTTCCACGCGGGTGCGATAACGGGCAGGAGAGAACTTGTCCGCCTGCAACGGCCCGGCCTGTCGATAGTGATTGCAGAGGTCGTCGTCGTTGGCGAGGGCGGCCAGCCCGGCAGCGATCTCTGCCGTGTCATAGGGGCTTGCCAGCAGTGCTGCATCGCCGGCGACTTCGGGAAGCGAGCCGCCGGTGGAGCTCAGGACCGGCGTACCCAGCTGCATCGCCTCCAGAACGGGCAGGCCGAACCCCTCATAGAGCGACGGGAAAACCACGGCGCGGGCACAGCGGATCAGGCTGATGAGCGAGGGGAAAGACACGAACCCGAGCCGGCGAACGCCATGGCCACGGAACGGCCGCGTGGCGTGCTCGGCATATTCGTTGTGGGCGGAGGCGATCGCTGCGCTTTCGGAGCCCGGGAGCCAGCCATCGGGCCCGGCGATGACGAGGGGCATGTCGACCCGCGACATGCCATAGGCCTCCAGCAGGCGCATCAGGTTTTTCTTCGGCTCAAGGGCGCCGAAGAAAAGCAGATACTGGCCGGGCTCCAGTCCGTATCCGGTCTCAACGTCGCCGGCCACGGCATCCGCCGGGCGTTCACGCAGGCGGGCCGGCACATCCACTGCCTGATAGGTATTGGTGATGCGGCTTTCATCAAGCCCGTAGAACGAGATGATATCGCGGCGGGATGCCTCCGACACCGTGATGATATGGTCGGCGCG
>DAIPYB010000382.1:0-3559 GCA_036782955.1 Pseudoxanthobacter sp.
ATGCCAGGTGCCGGCCTCGTCACGGGTGACGGTGGCGCCGAGCGCACGCATGGCGGCGGCTGTCGCCAGCACGTCTTCCGATTCCAGAAGGCCCGTGACCACGGTTTCGCCGACGGCAAGCGTGCCGAGCATCAGGGAGCGGTGCGAAATCGATTTGTCGCCGGGCACGCGCACGCGGCCGGCAAGTGCCGGCGAGGCAACGGCGGAAAGAGGGGCGGCAGCGGAATGATGGCTCATTGGCTAGGGTCCGTGAGCGAGCGGTCTGGCCCTTCTCTGTCGGGCAGGTGCGCGGACCTCCTATCATGCCGCCGCCGGCCCGTCACCGCCTGCCGACCGGGCGGGGGCGGCACGATTTGTGCGTGCCTGCGTATCACAGGCTTTGACAGCGCGCCGTGGCCCATGTAAGGGAGCGCCGCTCGCACAGCCGGACGGGGCTCCGGCCGCATGTTGTGCAGACCTTCGCCGGAGGGGCTTGCCGGCAGGGCTGCTGCGCGGTCAGGCTCCGGCCGTTCAGGTTTTGCAAAGAGAGACGAGGCGCGATCGTGGCGAAGGCGGAACTCGGTACCAAGCGGCACTGCCCCAACTGCGGCACCCGCTATTACGATCTGAACCGCAATCCGATCCTGTGCCCGAAATGCGGCACGGTGTTCGATGCCGGTGTGACCTCGGTGCGGCCTGAAAAGGTTGCGAAGATCGTCGCACTGGAAGACGAAGCGGACACCGAGGAAGAGGTCCTCGATGTCGAGCTGGTGTCGCTGGAAGAGGCGGATGCCGATGCCGGCGGCACGGAAGTGGCCGATATCGAGGGCGATGAGGAAATCGCCGATATCGGCGGCGACGAGGATGTCTTCCTCGAGGAAGACGATGACGAGGGCGACGATGTGACCGGCATCGTCGGCGTCGGCGAGGACGAGGAAGAGCGCTGAGGCGCCCCTTTTTCCCGCAAAAACGAATCGCATGAACGAAACCGGCCGCCGGGGATGTCCCGGCGGCCGGTTTCGTTTGTCAGGTCTTATGTGGCCGGCGCGATCACGGCGGTTTGATCGCCGGCTCAGAACTCCAGATTGTCGATCAGCCGTGTCTCGCCCAGCTTCGCTGCGCCCAGCGCCACCAGATGACCGGGGCGGATATCGGCGCCGGCCGGTTCGGCAAGATCGCTGCGGCGGCGGGCGGTGATGTAATCGACCTTCCAGCCGCGCGCATCGAGGGCGGCGATCGCCTCGTCCTGCAATTCCTCCAGGGCCCTCTCGCCGGCCAGAATGCCGGCGGCGAAGCGCTCGAGGCACGCGGAAAGCGCCGGCGCCTCGCTGCGCTGCCAGGGATCGAGAAAGCCGTTGCGCGAGGACAGCGCCAGCCGGTCGTCGGCGCGGCAGGTCTCGCCCGCTACGATCTTCACCGGCATGGCCAGCTCGCGCACCATGCGGCGGATGACCAGAAGCTGCTGGTAGTCCTTCTTGCCGAAGACGGCGGTTGCCGGCTGCACGATGCCGAACAGCTTGGCCACTACGGTGGCGACCCCGGTGAAGAACCCGGGGCGGAATGCGCCTTCCAGAATATCGGCCAGCGCCGGGTCCGGCACGATGCGGAAGGTCTGCGGCTCGGGATACATTTCCCGCTCGTCCGGCGCGAAGACGATGACCGGGCCAAGGCCCGCCAGCTTCTCCGCATCGGCCTTCAGCGTGCGGGGATAGCGGTCGAAATCCTCGTGAGGCAGGAACTGGAGCCGGTTGACGAAAACGCTGACGACCACCGGTCCGCCCTGCCGCAGCCCCTCGCGCACCAGCGAGAGGTGGCCTTCGTGCAGGTTGCCCATGGTGGGAACCAGCACCGTGCCGCGCTCGCCGGCAAGGCGGTGCCGCAGGTCTGCGACGGTGTGGATGATTTCCATGACGGAAAGTCCCCTGAGACGAAAACCCGGCGGACCGCCGGAGCGGCCGCCGGGAGGAAAGAAGGCTTGGGCGCTATTTCAGGTCCGGGCCGGCTGGCGCAGGGCAAACGTGTGCTCGGCGCCGGGAAAACGACGGGCGCGCACATCCGCGGCATAGAGGCGGGCGGCTTCCGAAATCTGCGGGCCGAGTTCGGCATAGCGCCGGGCGAAGCGCGGCTTGAAATCGCTGAAAGTGCCGAGCACGTCGTCGATCACCAGCACCTGCCCGTCGCAGGCGGCGGAACCGCCGATGCCGATGGTGGGCACCGGCACGGCCTCGGTAATGCGGCGGGCAAGCGGCTCGACCACGGCTTCGACCACCATGGAGAAAGCACCGGCCTCGGCGATGGCCTGCGCGTCGGAGAGAATTTTCTCCTGCTCGGCGGCGGAACGGCCGCGTGCGCGGAAGCCGCCGAGATGGTTGACCGCCTGCGGCGTCAGTCCGACATGGCCCATCACCGGAATGCCGCGCTCGACGAGGAAGCGCACGGTTTCGGCCATCTCGATGCCGCCTTCCAGTTTCACCGCGGTGCAGCCGGTCTCCGCCATCACGCGCGCGGCGGTGCGGAAGGCTTGCTCGGGGCTCTCCTGATAGGTGCCGAAGGCGAGGTCGATCACCACCATGGCGTGCGATGAGCCGCGCATCACGGCCGCGCCGTGGGCGATCATCATCTCGGTTGTCACGGCCAGCGTGCTGGGCAGCCCGTAGACGACCATGCCGAGACTGTCGCCGACCAGCAGCACATCGACATGGGGATCGAGCAGGCCGGCCATGGGCGCGGTATAGGCGGTCAGAACCACCACCGGCTCGGCCCCCTTGCGGGCCATCACGTCGGGCACGCTCACCCGCGTCATGATGTTGGTTGCGCTCATCTGCCGGGACTCCCTTGCGCCCGTCTTGTTTGTTCCGGCGGCCGGCGTTCCTGCCCTGTCCGGGCCGCCGGTGCCGCGCCCGGATGGCCGGGCGCGGCCTCCGGGAAATATCGTGCCGCGAACACGGGTTCGCCGTGTTCGCCTTTTCGCGGGGAATGACTGTGGCCGCACATGGCTTTCCCCGGCGGTTTCGTTTACCGCCGGTTGCCCGGCCGTTCAACCGCGCGGGCGGCAAAATCCGTCCGCGCGGCTCCGCGACGGCAGGGCGAGGTTGGCAAAGGGCGCCGGACACATTACGTGAGGCGGGCAAAGCAGACCCGACCCCCGACGATCTGACACAAGACCCGACACAGACCCTTGCGCCTCGCGCGGCCCTCGCCGCCGGTGCTGGTCCCAGACCCTGAGAGAAGCGATGGCGCCGTCTCCCTCCAACGCCCACCGTCCGGCCGCCCAGCGCGTGGCGAGCGTGCTGTGGGTGCTGTTCGGCTTCGATGGCCGCATCGGCCGCGAGGCCTTCTGGCTGGGCTTCGCGCTGGTCACGCTGGTGGAAGCGGTGGTGCTGAGCCCGATGCGCGGCAATCTGGAAGCCCTGCTCGAGGCTCCGAACCTGCCGTTCATGATCGTGGTTCTGGTGGCGCTGTGGAGCGAGTTTGCGCTCGCGGTGAAGCGGCTGCACGACCGCGGCCTGAGCGCGCTGTTTACGATTGCGCTGCTGGTGCCCTTTGCCAATTTCGTGTTCTTCTTCATCATCCTCGGCTT
>DAIPYB010000383.1:0-3557 GCA_036782955.1 Pseudoxanthobacter sp.
GTCTACCTGACCGGTGACAACGGCCAGGACCCGGAGTTCGGCACTGTTGCTGGTGCAGGCGCGGAAGGCACCATCGTTTCCACTCAGGCCCCTCCCTATGATTCCTCCGAAGGCCTGAAAAAGTTCGCCGCCGAATACAAGGCCGCCTTCAATGCCGAACCCGGCCCGTTCTCCATCTACGGCTACAACTTCGCCACCATCATTATCGATGCGGCCCGCCGTGCCAAGCCGCTGGATCGTGCGAACCTGATTGCCGAAATTCGCGAGACCAATCTCGACAGCCTTACCGGCCCGATAGCTTTCACCGACACCGGTGAGCTGAAGACCGCACAGATCTTCCTCTACAAGTTCCACGACGGCAAATTCGGCGTGGTCTGGCCGAAATCCTGAAATCGGCAATCACAGATATCTGGGCCTTGGGCACGGCAATATTAACGCCTCCTTCCGGCCAGCATTGAAAACACGAGTGCGTGGGCCTCAATGGCCCGCGCACTATCCTGCGTTTCTATCTCGTCCGCTCCTGTCATCGTCGCTCGCCGGTCCGGACAGGACACAAAAGACCGCCATACCCGGAGATGCACATGGGCGCGCTTCTGGCGCAGCAACTCGTCAATGCGCTGACGATCGGCTCGATCTACGCGCTGATCGCTTTGGGTTACACGATGGTCTATGGCGTCCTGCGCCTCATCAATTTCGCCCACAGTGAGCTTTTCACCCTCGGCCCGTATCTGGTGCTGGCCCTGCTGGCGGCGGGCGGTGCGGCGCTGGGAACGGCGTGGCTGCCGCTGCTGGCGGTAATGGCGTTCGTACTGGTGGGACTTGTCGGGGTGGGCGTGGAGCGTCTCGCCTATCGGCCGCTGCGGTCTTATTCGCGGTTGGCGCCTATGCTGAGCGCACTCGGCTGCTCCATCGTGCTGCAGAATGCCATCATGCTGATGGCCGGCCGGCGGCCCTTGCCTTTTCCCGACTTTCTGCCCTCCCATCCGCTGAATATCGCCGGTGCGGTGGTGGATGTGCGCCAGCTTGTCATTCTGGGCGCCGCGGTGGTGTTGATGGGTGGACTGTGGGTCTATGTCCACGCCACCACGATGGGCTTGCGCATTCGTGCGGTGGCAGAGAACCATGTTACCGCACGCCTCGTCGGCATTCCGGTGGACGGCGTGGTGCGCACCGTGTTCTTCATCGGACCGGGGCTGGGTGCAGTCGCAGGGCTGCTTTACGCCAGCTATTACGGCGTCATCACTTTCAACATGGGCTTTGCCATCGGCCTCAAAGCATTCACTGCCGCTGTATTGGGGGGTATCGGCTCCATCCCGGGCGCCATGCTGGGTGGCTTTCTGCTCGGCATTCTGGAGACCTTCGGGGCCGGAGTACTGCCCATCCTCACCGATGGTGCCAGTCAGGCGCAGTACCGCGACATCTTCGCCTTCTCCATCCTCATGCTCGTGCTCATCTTCCGCCCGGCCGGCCTGCTTGGCTCCGAGGTTTCGGAAGAAAGCATGGCCGCACGCAAGGATTACTGAGCATGGGCCCGCACGAAACCGCCCGGATGCCCGTGTCTTCTTCCGGCACCCCGGCTGCCACGCTGCCGGCAGCAGATCGCGCCACTTCACCGCTGCGGCGTGCGCTGGCGCTGCTGTTGCTCCTGTCCCCGCTCATCATGCTGGGGATGCTGCTTCCGTTGCTTCCACCCTATGCGGTGCGCGTTATCGACAATCTGTTGCTTTATGCAGTTCTCGCCATCGGCCTCAACATCGTGGTCGGCTATGCCGGCCTGCTCGACCTCGGCTACATCGCCTTCTACGCTATCGGGGCCTATGCCTACGCCTTTCTGGCAAGCGAGCATTTCGGCCTGCACTGGTCGCTGCCGGCAGTGCTGGCGGTCGGCGTTGCAACGGCGGCGTTCGCCGGCGTGCTGCTCGGCTTTCCGGTCTTGCGCCTGCGGGGCGATTATCTGGCCATCGTCACGCTCGGCTTCGGTGAAGTCGTACGTCTTCTTCTGAACAATCTCGACACCCTCACCAATGGCCCGCAGGGCATCATGCGCATCGATCCCCCGGTGCTGTTTGGCGTGGCAATCGTCAGCCCGCATGCATTCTTCTATGTGTTCGCGGCCCTGCTGGTAGTCGTGGGTTGGGCCGTTCATCGGCTGGAGGATTCCTCGCTCGGCATTTCATGGCGGGCTATCCGCGAGGATCAGGACGCAGCAGCAGGACTGGGCATCAACGTGTCCGGCACCAAGCTCATCGCCTTCGGACTTGCTGCCTCCATCGCTGGCGCCTGCGGCGTGTTCTTTGCCGCACAACAGCGCTATGTCGAACCGGGCAGCTTCGTTTTCTGGGAATCCCTCGTCATCGTCCTCATCGTGGTGGTGGGCGGCGTCGGCAACATTCTGGGTATGGTGCTGGGGGCCGCCGTGTTCGTGGCCGGGCCGGAGCTTCTGCGCGAACACGCAGATGCACGCATGCTCATCTACGGGATGTGCCTGATCGTCGTCATCCTGCTGCGCCCCGACGGGCTCCTGCCGCGCCGTTACGGCATCGGCTGGCTGCTCGGCAAACTGGGATGGCTGTGATGCTGGCGCTGAAGGGGCTGACCAAGCGCTTCGGCGCAGCCACCGTCATCGATAACCTCACGGTCGACTTTGCCCCCGGTCTGGTACACGCCGTGATCGGACCAAACGGGGCGGGTAAATCCACCTTCGTCAATCTGGTGGCTGGTTCGTACCGCCCCTCCGCCGGGGTGATCGTGGTGGGCGGGCGCGATGTGGCGGGCGCGAAGAAGTGGCAGATAGCCCGCGCGGGCGTGGCGCGCACCTATCAGAACATCCGCCTGTTCGACGAGATGAGCGTAGCCGAAAATGTGGAAGCCGGCATGGTGGGTGGCGATGGTCTCGCCATTCTGCGCGAGATATTTGGCCGTCGGCGTCGCCACCGTGCCGCGGCCCGTGCCGTTCTGGGTCGCTACGGATTGGCCGAGGAGGCCGACCGTCCCGCCCGCACACTGCCCTACGGCCGCCAGAAGCTTCTGGAAATTGCCCGTGCCATGGCCCGCGAGCCGCAGGTGATCCTGCTTGACGAACCGGCAGCCGGCCTGAACCCCAGCGAAACGCTGATCCTGCGCGACCACATTCTGGCGTTGCGCCGTCCCGACCGGGTGGTGGTGTTCGTCGAGCACGACATGGAACTTGTGATGTCGACTGCCGACCGGGTGGTGGTGATCGACCGTGGCCGCTTGCTGCGCGTTGGCTCGCCGGCCGAAATCGCTACCGATCCGGTGGTCCGAGACGTTTATCTGGGAACCGAACATGAGCATGGACGCACCCGCTCCGCTTCTGAAGGTGGAAGGTCTGGTCTCGGGCTACGGCGCGATCGAGGTGTTGCATGGCATCAGCCTTGAAGTGCTGCCGGGCGAGGTGGTTGCCATTATCGGCCCCAACGGCGCCGGCAAGTCGACCCTGCTCAACACACTGTCCGGGCTGATCCGCCCCTCGCACGGGCGCATCGCGTTCGATGGCAGCGACATAACCAACATGCGGGCGGAACGCATTGTCGCCC
>DAIPYB010000384.1:0-1459 GCA_036782955.1 Pseudoxanthobacter sp.
TGAAACGGGTCCGCTACCATGTCAGTTGGCCTTCTCTTCGATGGCCCCGAGGCGCCGGTCCAGTTCGCCGAGCTTGGCATCGGCGCGGATCGACGATTCCATCAGGCGGCTCATGGTGCCGATCTGCTTCTCGATGGCGGCCACGCGCAGGTCGACGTTGCTCAGCGTCTGCATGACGCCCCAGCCGCCGGCGATGATCGTCATCGTGATCATCCCCATGGTCAGAACGTGACCGAGGTTGATGGTCGGATCGAAAGACAGCCTTCGCGGCTGCTGCGCCGGGTCGGTGTAGGTCATGGCCTGCCTCAGAGGGTTTTCATGGCTTCGGGGATCAGGCCGCCGGCCTTGGTTTCGATCTGGGCCGGCGTTGCCTTCAGCCGGTTCAGAAGGTCGGGGACGTTCTCGGCCGCTTTCGCCGCGGCGGTGGCGGCCGGCGAGGGATCGCCGGTGGCGATGGCGGAGCGCAGGTAGGTCAGGAGGATGCCGGTCAGCTCGGCGCGCATACCAGCCTCCAGCGCCACCTGCGCCTCGTCGCGCTTCACATTGAGGATGGCAGCCAGCTTCGCGGTCAGCCACGTCAGCAGGATGGCGATAACGCCGGCGGCGCCGGGCACGACGGCATTGACGATGGGGGTCCAGTCGATCTGGTTCATGGGGCAGGGCTCACGGCAGGAGGACGGAGAGGGCATCCCACGTCTGCCGGCCGACGATGCCGTCGGGCTCCAGATCGTGGGCTTTCTGGAAGGCGATGACGGCGCGTTTCGTGGCCGGCCCGAAGTCGCCGTCGGCGCGCACGCCCTGACCGGCCAGCGCGATCTGCAGCATGGCGACGGCATCGCCGCGCGCACCTTCGCGCAGCGTGGGCAGCCGGGCGTCGCGCAGCGCCGCCTCGATCTTGCGGGCGTAGCCGGCGATCAGGTTCGCTTTGTCGGTGCCGTTGATGATGCGGCGGGCGGCCACATAGTCGGCGCCGTTCGGGCCGATGGCGCCGGAAAGGCGGCGGCCGGTGAACCAGCCCTCGATCATGCCGCCGATCAGGATCATGGCGGCCACGGCGGGTTCCAGCGCCCGGTCGGGATTGCCGACAAGGTCGATGCCGAGTTTCGCGGTGGCAAGCAGGTAGTTGCGCAGGCCGGTGATCTGGACATAACCGCGGCCGCGGTATTTGAAGCCATCGCCATCGGCCTCCGGCGTGTTGCCCAGGGCGGCGGCGAGCTTGCCGGTGTCGTACTTGTCGAAGTAGCGCCGGCCGCCGTATTCGGTGACAGGCTGCATGGTGGCGGCCGTCTCGTGCCACGCGGTGGCAAGCACATAGGCAAGCTGGCGCAGATCGGCAGAGCGGCCGTCAGCCTCCCATGCGGAGATGATGGTCTGAAAGCCCTCGCGACGCTTCGCCGTGAGCGAGGCGCCGAGAGAGGCGGCAATGGCGGGGATGACCGCGGACTGATCAATCGACATG
>DAIPYB010000384.1:1559-3550 GCA_036782955.1 Pseudoxanthobacter sp.
CTGCCGCCGTCAGTAAATCGACGGCGGCAGCTTCTCTTCGATCTTCGGGCGCAGACGCTTGTCGATATTCGCCCCGCCGACGGCATTCGTCAGATATCGCTGCCGTCCCCGCATGGACTGATTGATGCCCTTGCCGGTGATGGCGGCTTCCGGATGATCGGCATTGAAAGCCTTCACCTTGTCGATGGCGCCGGCACGCCGCTTCGGATCGTCGCGGAAACGCCAGAGTTCGTCCATGATGGCCGCCTTCCGATCACGGATGCGCTCCTGCATGTTGTAGGAGGCAGCGTTGAGGGCATTCTGTTCGGCGATCTGCGCCGGGGTAAAACCGATAGCCTGCTTGATGATGTCGGCCACCGGCACGTTCTCGACGACGGCCGCGCCACGCTGGTTCAGCGCGCCTTCCCAGCCGTAGCGCACGGCCTTCATGATGTTGCGCACGGCCGCCGGAGACATGCCCTCCGCGCCGCGCCAGACATTGCCCTTGAGCATGTTCTCACCACCACGGTAGGCGCTGTAGCCCAACCCGAAGGGAACGCCCAGCACCTGCCCGGCGAGGTTCACGAAGGCGTCAGCGCCTTCAAGGTCTCGGTCGCTTGAGCGGAACCACAGGTCGCTCATACCGATGCGGCCGGAAAGGGCTGTTCCGGTGAGATAGCCGGGGATGCCGTCCATCATCATGCCGCCCACCGCGCGGCCGACCATCGTGTCTCCGGTGTGCTCCAGCACCCACTTGCGCAGCACCTGCTCGGGATCGTCATCGTCGCCTCCGGCGAAGGCCTGCGCGATGGCCATGATCATCATGATGGTGCTGTAGCCGATCGATCCCTTCACGCCGGCGGACAGCGCCGTGGCAACGAAGGTGCCGGCGAGCCGGCCGATAGCCTCCTTCTGCACCTCCTTGCTCTCTCCCTTCACGGCCTGATGCAGGTCACGGAAGATGCGATAGAGAATATTCGCCTGAAACGACTTCATGGCGAACGCGACGCGGCCGATATCGCCCTGCATGAAGCGCGGCTTGGAGGTGGACTGGTTGTCGAAATGCACCATCCACGTCAGGTCGCTGGCCTTCCGGATGGCGGCGCCGTGCTCCATGCCTTTCTCGCGCGCCATGCGGTAGCTGGCGAGGAACGTGACTTCGCGGTTGAATCGCTCGGTCTGGTGCATGGGCCACGACAGGAACTTCATGAAGCTGTCGCGCCGGGCCGAATAGGCGACGCCCGTCTCCGCGACGCCCGCCACGTCATGGGCCTGCGTGCGGTCGATCAGCCCGTTCTCATAACCGGCGCGCATGGCGGCCTTCTCGTCGGCCGTCAGCTTCGACGATTTCTCCGCCCAGCCGTGGCCTGCGGTGAAGTCGCGCATCGCCCGCATGATCTCGGCGGTGGTGCGGGCCACGCCGGGCCTGAGTTCGCGGTCGGCCGCGATCCACGGGATGCCCTTGGTGAAGGTCTGGTCGATATTGACGAACGCGGACGACAGGTTCGCGCCCATGGTCCAGATGAACGACAGAGAGGTCAGCAGGTGCGAGAGCGGCGCCTGCGACGGGTTCATGATGAAGTTGTGTCGCCACCTGATCTCGTTCGACACGGCCATGGCGCGATCCGGGTTCGGAGCCTCCTGCGCCTGTTTTGCCATCTCATCCACGGCGGTCTGCATCCGGATGGCGTAGGTCAGCCGGGCAAGCTGGTGCGAACCGTGGAAGACATTGTGGGCGAAGGCGCGGATGGCGTCCGTGTCAAAGCCGGCCGTGCCCTTGCGGTGGATGCGGTTCTTGCGGATCGACATATCGGGCAGGGTTTCCAGATACCGCTGCCAGAAGGCATCGCGCAGGGCTTCCGGTGCGCCGGCGCCATCGAGGATGGCATCCAGATCGGCCATGAACTTCGCATCGACCGCGCCCGTGTCGCCGGGCTTCGCATCGAGCACGCCCTTTGGCCTGCTGCCGGTTTTTCGGACATGGGGTTAAGCTAACATAGCTTTCTCCTCGA
>DAIPYB010000385.1:0-3550 GCA_036782955.1 Pseudoxanthobacter sp.
AGGTGACCAGCAGCAGCCTGGTCTTGCCTTCAACGGTGCTCATCTCAGCCCGGCGGCGCGGCACGCTCGGGTGGGTGTCGCTCCAAAGCTGGCGGTCGGAGCCGGTGATCATGCGGCCGCGCAGCGATATCAGATAGGTCGCGGCGCCATAATCGGCGGCAAAGCGCGATACGAGCGTACCGGCATCGCGCGCCACCGCCAGCACCGCCACGGTCTTGCCGGCAACGGCAACCGGCGTCGCCGATATCACCACGAAGCGGTTCGGGTTGTCCTGCGACAGACCGCTGAACCGCAGGCCGGCCGTGCTGATCTCGTCGAGGGCCTGAACGTCGAGCAGGGGGCGGGGCTCGCCGCCGCCGGCGTTGGAATAGAGCAGTTCGCCGTGGGGGCCGATCAACTGGACGATGTCGGAAGACTGAATCCGTCCGCTGGCGATGGCCATCATGCTGACCATGGCCTGCCGCAGTGCCGGCGGGGCGGCGTTGCTCTGCGGGCCGAGGGCATCGAGCAGCCGGTCGGCATCGGCGTTGAGCGAATCCATCTCGCTGCGCAGCAGCACCTTCCACAAGGCGCTCTGGCCGGCGATGGCGACATTGGCGTAGTGGCTGGTTTCGCTGTCGTCGCGCTGGTCGCTGGCGCCGATCAGCAGCACGAGGATGATGACGAAGGCGATTGAGAGGAACAGGGTCAGGCGGGTGCGCAGCAGCATGGGCCTCATGCTCCCCGCTTGCCGGCGTGGCCGCGTTGCCGCAACGCCCCCGCGAGAAGCACTGCCAGCGCCCCCGCCGCCGGTGCCAGCAGCGCCATTGCCGGGGGCAGGCCGGCAAGTGCGATGGCCGCCAGCGAGAGTGCCGCCAGTGCGCAGCCCGCTGCCAGTGCCAGACCGCCGGCGATGGTGAACGTGCGGCCCGCGGCGAGCGTCGCCGAAGCACCCAGCGCCAGCCCCAACGGCGTTGCCGCCCACGGCAGCGGAGCGGGGTGGCCCAGCCCGGCAAGGCTGCACGCGACGAGCAGCGCCGCCGCGGCGACGGCGGCCGTGATCCACCGCGCCGGCCGGATCAGCGGCATGATTGCCGCCCCGGCGCCGAACAGCGCAAAACCCAGCGACACATAGGCGAGATCGGCGCGAGCCGGGCCGCCTGCAAGCTCACCCTCCATGAAGGCCATCGCGGCGGCGACGGTGAAGGCCAGCAGCGTCAGGACGCCGGCATCGCCAACCCGCAGGCACAGGCGGAACGGTGCGGTGGAACGGGTGCGCAGCGCCAGCGCCAGCAGCGCCAGCACGCCGGCCGCCAGACCGGCGACTTCCAGCATCGTGCGGCGCCCCGCCATCTGGTCGCTCAGCAGGCCGATCACCGGCCCCACGCCCTCCGCCGCCAGCAGCAGCAGCGCCCAGCGGAATGGCTGGCGCAGGAAGCGGCCATCAAGGGCGATCAGCGACCACGCGGCGAACCAGAAGCCGAAACCGGACAGAAAGCGCGTGGCCAGCACAGGCCCGACGCCATGGCTCTCCGAAACCCAGATCAGTGCGCCGGCCGCCACCGCAAGGGCACTGGCAACGGCCGCCGGGCGTCCGCGCACCACGAGAAGCGCGGCGAGCAGGCCGATGAGGCGCCCCGCCATGTCGAGACCGACGGAGCAGGCGACAAGCAGCGTCTGCAACAGGCCGGGATCGACGCGGTCGGCGGCGAAGCTGGCCAGCAGCGGCCGTGTTGCTCCGGCAAGAGCCAGTGTCACCAGCGCCCACCAGCCCTGCCAGCGTGCGTTGAAGCGGTGGCGCGGCACGACAGTGAATGCGGACATGGTGCCGAGCGGCGTTACGGCGGCGGAGACGCGCGGTGCCAGCGTGCCGTCGAAATCGACGGCACGGATTTCTTCCGCCAGCGTTGCCACGGCGCGCGCCTCGGCGCGCACGGCATTGAGCTGGCCTGCCGCCGCTGTCGCCAGCGCGGAATAGGGGCTGTCGGCCGGCAGGGCGGAATCGTCCGAAAAACGCCCGCGGGCCACGGAGCGCGCGATGCCTACCATGCGGGCCTGTCGTAGATCGATGGCCTCGGTAAGCAGGGCCCGCATCAGGATGCCGGCCGCAAGGCCCGCCAGAACCGTCACCACCACGGCCATCTGGACGATGGTGGCGCGCGTCTCGAGTGCAATGGCATAGGAGGGATAAAGCCAGACCGAACCGATGCTGTTGCCGTCATCGGTAATGGGAACCATCACCGGCCGCACATCCGGCTTTTCGCCGCTGTGGGCGACCGCCCGCCCGGTGGCATCGCGAATCTCTATGGCGCTGATCTCGCCATTGGCGCGCATGGACTGGTTGAGATAGGCATCCGCCCTGTAGAGACGGTCGATGGGAATGCCGAACCCGACCGCGCGCTCCACGGTCTGCGCCACGGAAAGGCCGACCGCGCGCACACCGGCCCGGCTGGCCGCCTTCACCTCGGCCTGTCGGCCGGCATAGATCTCAAGTCCGATCGCCGTGCTGGCGATGCCGACGATCAGGGCGATGACGAGCGCGAACAGGAGCGCGATACGGTCGCTCCTGCGCGGCTCGGAGGCCTTTGTGCGCCGTGCCGGAAGGGCGGGATCACAGTTCCGCATCGATAGCCTGCAGTTCTTCGCTGATCCGGCGAATGGTGGAGCGGGTCTGCGTAACCCGGGCAACGGCCGCGGCGAGCGCGATTTCCAGCGGAGCGGCACCGGAGGCGGGCACCTCCACCGACCCGGCGACGATTTCCGCCGCCAGTTTGCCGGCGCGCCGCTGCAGAATTGCGGCGGTGAAATAGCCGGTCAGGGCACCGCCCGCCAGCACCAGCGCCAGTGCCGGCAGCATGTGCACGACCACCGGGGCGGCCTCGTCCTGTCGCTGCAGAACGGCGGCATCAACCACGATGGCGGTCTGGCCGAGAACCGTGCCGAAATCGCTTTCCACCGGGGTGCCGAGCACCAGCTCGTCGCCGTCGATCAGCCGCCAGATGTGCTGGTTGCGCTTTTCGCGCACTGCCGCCAGCCATTGCTGCGAGACCGGCTCGCCATCGGCACCGCGGTCGGTGCCGAACGACGACATGCCATTGGCATCGAACACCTCGACGGCAACGATATCCGGCTCGTCGGCGATGGTGCGCTGGAAGAACTCGTTGAGCTGCTGCAGTTCGCCGAGCGGCATATCCAGCCGCAGCCCGGCCTCCACCGCCTGATTGAGCGTGGAGAGCACATAGGTCAGATGGGCTTCGTTGAGGCGACGGTCGGTTTCGCCGGCAGTCCGCACGGCAAGAATGGCGAAGCCGCAGAACAATACGCCCGCGGTCAGCGCACTGAAAAGCGTGGCCCGGGTTCGAAACCGCATCGCCGCAACATCTCCCGCCTCACGACCGGATTGCGGCCGCCTGTCTGTCCTGCGGAGGAACTATAACCGGCCGGACCGGCGAGCGGCAGTTTTTTCATGTTCATTCCGCAGCATTCCGTGCCGGCGTGGTATTTGCGTGCGAATCCGGCCAGACTTCGAGGGCCCGATTTTCATCTGCATTCGCCCGCCGCCGAGCAGGAG
>DAIPYB010000386.1:0-3549 GCA_036782955.1 Pseudoxanthobacter sp.
CGACCGGCGGAAAATCAATGGGAGCCATGGCGACACCATCTCGGGGAGAGCGAAGGAAGACAGGCGGGACAAAACTGGCGGGGCAAAAACCGGCGGCTAGGCAACGCCCGGCCCGCCCTGCTGTCAAGCGGCTGCCGGAGCGGCTCAGTCTTCCTCGCCGAAACGGCCGGCGACGAGCGCCGCCACCGCCGCGATCGCCGCATCCGCCTCGCGGCCGTCTGCGGCGACGGAAATGCTGCAGCCCTTCGCGGCCCCCAGCATCAGAAGTCCCATGATCGAGGTGCCGCCCACGCTCTGCCCGTCACGGCTGACGGTGATGGTGGCATCGAACTCCTCGGCAAGGCGGGCAAACTTGGCAGAGGCGCGGGCATGCAGCCCGCGACGGTTCACGATCGTCAGCTCACGCGCAACGCTGGGCATGCCGGCGGTCTTTCCCCTCTGCCTTCAGCGCTGTCCTGCCAGCACCTGACTGGCGACGCTGATATATTTCTGCCCGGCCTTGCGGGCCTCGTCCACGGCGGTCGCCAGATCGAGATCGGCGCGCACGGAAGCCAGCTTGACGAGCATCGGCAGGTTGACCCCGGCGATCACCTCGACCCCGCCCTGATCCATGACCGAAATGGCGAGATTGGAGGGCGTACCGCCGAACATGTCGGTGAGCAGCACCACGCCATCACCAGCCGAAACGCGCCCAACGGCCGCGAGAATATCCTGCCGGCGGGCCTCGACGTCGTCCTCCGGGCCGATGGACACGGCTTCCACCTGCGACTGAGGGCCGACCACATGTTCCATGGCGGACTTGAGTTCTTCGGCGAGGCGACCGTGCGTGACCAGAACGAGACCGATCATGGCGTCTCCGCAAACCATCACCGGCACCGCGCCCGGCTGCGCCCGGCACCGCACGAGCCGGAAAATGGGGCGGCGTGCGGGCGGAACCGGCCGCGTTGCGCGGCCAGAGGGCCAACATTTCGCCACCTTTGCCGCATGTGCAAGCGAAAAAGCCCCCCGGGCCGGGGTTGTTGTGGATCAGAATGGTGCAATGCGACCAAAGGCGGTGACGGGATTGCCCAGTGCCGCCAGCACCAGCGCCGGTGCCACGGGCGAGCGGGCCGGGGCCACCACGCGGGCAAGGCCGATGCCGGCCAGCGCGGCGAGACGCTCCTCCGGTGCCGGCACCCGCGGCACGGCCGCCTCCGCCACGAGGTCCACGACGAGGCCCAGAACCGCCGCGGATTCGTGGTCGCAGGCCACGATACCCAGACCGCGCTGCTCCACGAACCCGGCGAGGCCCGGCTCCCCGGCCACGATCACCCTTCCGCCGGCGGGCCTGATGCGCACCCGGTCATCACCGATCAGAACCGCAAAGCCCCCGCTTGCCCGCACCGCCGCGATCAGGGCCAGCGCCAGCGTGGTCTTGCCCGTGCCGGGCGCACCGCGGATCAGCACGCCGGTCTCGCCCACCGCGAGCGCCGTGCCGTGCAGCGGCGTTTCGGCAGCGGCGGTCGGCGGGTTCACGACTCGTCCGCCGGAATGCGCACAACGAAGCGCGCGCCAAGCACGTCCGGCCCGTCGTCTTCCCCACCGGACGGCGCAATGCGATTTTCCGCCCAGATACGGCCGTTGTGGGCTTCCACGATCTGTTTCGAGATGGAAAGCCCGAGGCCGGAATTGTTGCCGAAGCCCTCGCTCTCCGGCCGGTCGGTATAGAAGCGCTCGAAGATGCGATCCACCAGCTCGCTGCGGATGCCCGGCCCTTCGTCATCCACCGTCACCTCCACGTCAGGCCCGCTGCGGCGCAGGGAGACGGTGACGGTGCCGCCGGGCGGCGAAAACGAGCGGGCGTTGTCGATCAGGTTGGTGAAGACCTGCCCCAGCCGGCTGTCGTGACCGACCACCGCGTACGGCCGCGATCCCGTGCGCGCCGGGGCGACATTGAGCACGATGGCGGGACCGCCCTCGCCGACGAGACCGCGCTGTACCGCCACCACGGCATCCAGCGCGGCGGCCATGTCCACCACGCTCGCATCGCCGCGGGCCAGCTCTGCATCAAGCCGCGAAGCATCGGAAATATCGGAGATAAGCCGGTTCAGGCGGCGCACATCGTGGTGGACGATTTCCATCAGCCGCGCCCGCGCGGTGTCGGTTTTCGCCAGCGGCAGGGTCTCAACGGCGCTCTTCAGCGAGGTCAGCGGGTTCTTCAGCTCGTGCGACACGTCGGCGGCGAAGGCCTCGATGGCGTCCATGCGCTTGTAGAGCGCGTTCGTCATGTCGCGCAGCGCCCGCGCGAGGTGGCCGATCTCGTCGTGGCGGTCGGAGAAGTCGGGGATCGCCTCACGCGCCTTCACGCCCCGGCGCACCCGGTCGGCGGCATTGGCGAGCCGCCGCATCGGACCGGCGATGGTCCCGGCCAGTAGCACCGACAGGATGATGGAAACCGCCAGCAGGACCGCGAACACCCGCAGAATGCCGAGCCGCTCGGCACGCAGGATCGCCTCGATATCGCCGCCCTGCGTGGAGAGCATCAGCACGCCCAGCACGCCGCGGGCGCGCTGGATCGGCACCGCGACGGAGACCACGATCTCGCCGCCGGTCGTGACCCGCACGATGCTGGCCGGCGCGCCGCCAAGCGCACGCTCGACCTCCGGATAGCCGCGCCCGTTGGTGCCCGACAATTCATGGTAGGTTGGCAGTTCCCCCCGCAGCACCCAGCCCTTGAGCCGCTCCCATGCCTGCTCGATCACCGGGCGCGGCGGGCCGGAAGGCTGGTTCTCGTCGGCCTTCAGGATCTGGCCGCGCGAATAAAGATAGCGCGAATCCAGCAGCAGGATGCCTTCGCGGTCATAGATGCGCGCACGCGTCTTGGTCGGCGAAATGAGGCGCTGCAGGATGGGCGCGACGCGCTCCGGATTGATGGGGAAATCCAGCGATTGCAGGCTGTCGTCGGCGGTCGGCGGCGCCTCGCCGGCCTGCATCTGCAGGAGCCGGTCGGGATCGACGGTGATGGTGTTGGTATCGACGCTGGCGGAGCCAGCAATGGCGGCAGCGATGATCTCGCCCTGCGTCAGCAGGCTTTCCACGCGCGCGTCGATCAGTCCGGCGCGGAACTGGTTGAGATAGAGGATGCCGGCAACCAGCGCGACCAGCGCGGCGACATTGAGGATGAGGATGCGCCGGGTGAGCGAAGAGAACAGGTGCGAGCCGATGGAGCGCTGCACGCGGGTGACAAGCCGCAGGAACGCCCGGCGCGACAGGAACCGGCGGCGCAGGCGCAGGAAATCCTGCCGGCCGCGCGCCATGCGCCCGCCCGCCGGCGACCCGCCGCCGTCTTCCGGCGGGGCCGGACCCCGCTCTTCCGCCGTGTCGCTCACGCGCCGGTTTCCTTAAGCCATTCCACCCCGGACCATGGGCCCCGCCCGCCGGCCGGGCCGGCCTGCCCGGCTCAGGCTTCCTTGAAGCGGTAGCCGACGCCGTAGAGGGTTTCGATCATGTCGAAATCGTCGTCCACCATCTTGAACTTCTTGCGCAGCCGCTTGATGTGGCTGTCGATGG
>DAIPYB010000387.1:0-3536 GCA_036782955.1 Pseudoxanthobacter sp.
GCCGGCTCAACGATAAGGGGGGAACCCGCGGGCTTTCTGCTATTTTGGCACCGCTGCCGCGGGATACCGCCGTATTCCTGACACGGTCTGCGGCGACCCATAGCGCAGTCTTTTTTACCGGCACTCCGGCGATGGCCTCGCGGCCGGCGCGCGGGCGGGGCTTTTCGGCTTGGCGGGAAAGACTGGTCTGGTATTTAGAGCGCGGTGACCGGCCCGTTTCGGCCGCGAAGCCGCGTGGAGTGCCGCCCGGTGGTGGCCGTGTGACAGGGAGTTTCAACGGCCAGCATGAAGCTCAGCGGAAATGGCAGGACAAAGGGCATCACGGTCGGCAACGAGCCGCCGCTCTTTGTCGATGGCACAACGGAAACGCTGACAGGCCGGCGCGCCGTCAGCGTGCGCTGGCTGCTTGGAACCGTCCTGACCGGCGTCACCTCGGTGGCGCTGATGGGCGGCGCCCTGATGGTAGCCATGGAGGGAACGACCTCCGTTGCCGCGCCCACGGGCGAGGCCGTGATGGCGCTGGCCGACGACGCCAGCCGCACCGGCAAGGCGGACCGCGTCCAGACCCAGCCGGCCGCCCCCGCCACCAAGCAGGTCATTCAGGTTTCCACCATCAGCCGGCAGGGCGACAGCGACCTTATCCGCGTCAAGCCCTATGTCCGCCTTTCCGCGCCGCTGGTCATGACCGCCGAGACCGATATGTCGGACATCCCGGCCTTCGATCCGCTCAAGGCCTTCGCCGATACGAAGCTGTTTCCCGACCGGGGCAGCAACGACACCATCTATGGCGCCGCGGTGGAAGGCGAAGTGACCGTAAGCTCGGTGGACTTTCCCTCCGCCAGCCCGCAGATCGATCCCGATCTGGCCCTCACTTCCGAAGCCGTCGAGCAGATCGTCCGCGAGGACAGCCTGTTCAAGGCGAACAATCCGGAAAATTTCGCCGCGGCAAATGCCGTGCCGCAGGGGCCGGACGTCGCCGCGCGGTTCGCGCTGGCCTTCGCCGCCGTCGGGGCCGGGGAGATTCCCTCCGGCCTGTCGCTGGGCGATGCCGCCGTACGCATCGTGACGGAGAACGTCTCCGAGGTCGCCAAGACTGAGGCCGCCGCACCCGGGCCGGCCGCCAGCGGCAAGACCGGCGGGGACACCCAGCGCGCCTCCAACGACATCGTCGTCACCGTGGAGCGCGGCGACAATCTCGGCAAGATCCTGCGGTCGGTGAAAGCCAGTCCGATGGATATCAAGGCCATCGCGCGCACCTTCGCCACCGAGGCGAAGGTGAAAGGCATCACCGCCGGCGACAAGGTGCGCATCGGCCTGCTGCCCGATGCCGACGACCCGGACAGCATGAAGCCGTCGCGCATCAGCATTTATGACGCGACCTCCCATTTGGGAACTGTCGCCCTGAACGACGACGGCGATTATGTCGCCGCCGACGAGCCGCAGGACGATTTCCTCGAAGACAACGCCCCGCCGGAAGACGATTCCAGCGACGATGACAGCGGCGGCCGCACGCTGACGCTGTACGAGAGCCTCTACCAGACCGCGCGCAAGGAAGAGCTGCCCGACACCGTGGTCTCCGAACTGGTGCGGATGTTCTCGTTCGACGTGGACTTCAACAGCCATGTCAGCTCCGGCGACCGCCTTGAGCTGTTCTATGCCGACGACGAGAAGCCGGATGCCGGCGCCGCGCCCGACCTGCTCTATGCCTCGCTCACCATCGGCGGCACCTACAAGCGGCTCTATCGCTTCCGCACCACCGACGACGGCAAGATCGATTATTACGATGCCACCGGCCGCAGCGCGCAGAAGTTCCTGATGCGCAAGCCGATGAACGGCGGCATCCTGCGTTCCGGCTTCGGCGGCCGGCGCCACCCCATTCTCGGCTATTACCGCATGCATGCCGGCGTGGACTGGGCAGCGCCGCGCGGCACGCCGATCGTCGCCTCCGGCAACGGCGTGGTGAAGGAAGCGGGCTGGAAATCCGGCTACGGCAAGTGGGTCCTGCTCGGCCACGGCAACGGATACGACACCGGCTACGGCCACATGTCCCGTATCGCCGACAACATGCGCCCCGGAACCCGCGTGCGGCAGGGACAGGTGATCGGCTATGTCGGCTCCACCGGCATGTCCACCGGCTCCCACCTGCACTACGAGGTGCACATCAATACGACGCCGGTCGATCCGCTGCGCGTGCGCCTGCCGCAGGGCCGCGAACTGCGTGGCAAAATGCTGACCGCCTTCAAGAAAGAGCGCGAGCGCGTGGACGATCTGATCCAGCCCGGCACCGACAACCGCACCGCGGCTGCCGCCGCGCCGGCCGGCAGCGGCACGAGCAGCGCCAACTGACGACGCGGACCGGGCAGCAGCCGCCCCGGGCCGGCGCTTTCCCGACAACGGACGGCAAATGAAAAAGGCCGGTGCCGCCTCGCAGGCGACACCGGCCTTCTTTGTTCCCACCGCCTGTCCGCAGGCGCAGGCCAGCTTGAGGTTCAGGCCAGCTTGCCGGCTTCCTTGGCCAGCACCGTCTCGATGTCTTCCTTCGGCCGGTCATCGCGCGGAATTTCACCGGTCACCCGGTAAAGCACATATTCGGCGATGTTGGTGACGTGGTCGCCGGCGCGCTCGATGTTCTTGGCGACCTGAAGCAGGTGCACGCTGCTGGAGATGTTGCGCGGATCTTCCAGCATGTAGGTCAGGATCAGCCGGAAGCACGCGGTATAATGCGAGTCGAGCGTCGCATCGGCGTTGCGCACCTCGGCAGCCTTGGCCGGATCGTTCTCGACATAGGCATCGAGCACACTGCGGAGCTGGCGGGTAGCGAAGGCCGCCATGTCGGCAACCGAAGCCCGCGCCGCACGCACCACCCGGTCGTCGCCCAGAAGAACGGCGCGCTTGGCGATGGTCTTGCCGAGATCGCCGATACGCTCCAGTTCGCCGGCGATCTTCACTGCCGACAGCAGATCGCGCAGATCGGTTGCCACCGGCTGACGCCGCGCGATGATGAGGATGGCCTCGTCCTCGATCTTCGCCTCGAGCCGGTCCACGTCGGCATCGGCGGCGATGAGCTGGCCTGCCTCGTCGCTGGCCCCCTTCAGCAGCGCGTCGACGGACTCGGAAAACAGCCACTCGACCCGCGCGCCCATCTCGACGATCCGGCTGATGACCGTCCGCAGCTCTTCATCGAATGCCTTCACGACATGGGAATTGTTCATGGCTGACAGCCCAAAAACCAAAGCCGGCTCGCATCACAAAGCCACGGCTTAAGGCAGGCCCGGGAACCGGGCGGGAGATCCGGGCGGGGCCCGCCTGCAACAAAGCCGGCCGCCCGCCCCGGAAACGAAGCCGGACGGGCCGTCGCGCCCGTCCGAAAAGCCCGCAGGGGCCGGATCAGCCGAAACGGCCGGTGATGTATTCTTCGGTCTTCTTCTGCGTCGGCGCGGTGAAGATGCGGTCGGTCAGACCGAATTCCACCAGCTCGCCCAGATACATGAAGGCGGTGTACTTCGACACGCGCGCCGCCTGCTGCATGTTATGGG
>DAIPYB010000388.1:0-3529 GCA_036782955.1 Pseudoxanthobacter sp.
ACCTCGTCGGCAAGATCTGAGCCTTCCGCCACTCTGGCCGCCTTCCCCCATCGGGGGAAGGCGGTCTTGCCGCGCGGCCGGCTCAGCCGGCCCCGGCACCCTGCGGCCGGAAGGCGTTCCCTCCCCCACTCATCGGAGAAATTCCCATGCTTGACGATGCTGTGAAAGCCCAGCTCAAGGCCTATCTGGAGCGGATCGTCCGTCCGATCGAAATCACGGCTTTCGTCGACGACGGTTCCCGCTCGAAGGAGATGCTCGGCCTTCTGAGCGACATCGCCGCCCAGTCCGACAAGATCACCGTGACCGAGAGCCGCGAGGCCGGCACGCGTGTACCCTCCTTTTCCCTGAGCAGCCCGGGCGAGGACATCCACCTCGCTTTCGCCGGACTGCCGATGGGCCATGAATTCACCTCTCTGGTGCTGGCGCTGCTGCAGGCCGGCGGTTATCCGCCCAAGGTCGAGCAGGCGCTGATCGACCAGATCAGGGACCTGCAGGGCGACTTCTCGTTCGAGACCTATTTCTCCCAGTCCTGCCAGAACTGCCCGGAAGTGGTGCAGGCGCTGAACATGATGGCGGTGCTGAACCCCCGCATCCGCCATGTCGCCATCGATGGCGCCGCTTTCCAGAGCGAGGTCGAGGAGCGGCAGGTCATGTCCGTGCCGACGGTCTATCTCAACGGCGCGGTGTTCGGTCAGGGTCGCATGGAGGCGGCCGAGATCGTCGCCCGGCTCGACAGCGGCGCGGCCGTCCGCGAGGCTGCGCGCCTCAGCGCCATGGCGCCCTATGACGTGCTCGTGGTGGGCGGCGGCCCCGCCGGCGCGGCTGCCGCCATCTATGCCGCCCGCAAGGGCGTGCGCACCGGCGTCGCAGCCGAGCGCTTCGGCGGTCAGGTGCTGGACACCATGGACATCGAGAACTTCATCTCGGTGCCGCATACGGAAGGCCCGAAGCTTGCCGCAGCACTGGAGCAGCATGTGCGCGACTACGAGGTGGAGGTGATGAACCTCCAGACCGCCGTGAAGCTCGTGCCCGGTGACGATCTCGTCTCGGTCGAGTTTGCCGGTGGCGCCACGCTGAAGTCGAAGAGCATCATCCTGTCCACCGGCGCGCGCTGGCGGCAGATGGGCGTTCCCGGCGAGGACCAGTATCGCACGAAGGGCGTGGCCTATTGCCCGCACTGCGACGGCCCGCTGTTCAAGGGCAAGCGCGTGGCAGTCGTCGGCGGTGGCAACTCCGGTGTCGAGGCCGCCATCGACCTCGCCGGCATCGTGGCCCATGTGACGCTGATCGAGTTCGACAACAAGCTGCGCGCCGACGAGGTGCTGCAGCGCAAGCTGCGCTCGCTGCCGAATGTCACCATCCTCATGTCGGCGCGCACCACCGAGGTGACCGGCGACGGCTCGAAGGTGAACGGCCTCGTCTATGAGGACCGCACCACTGGTGAGAAACACACGCTGGCGCTGGAAGGTATCTTCGTGCAGATCGGCCTGCTGCCGAACACGGAATGGCTGAAGGGCACCATCGACCTCA
Organism: Pseudoxanthobacter sp.; assembly: GCA_036782955.1. Taxonomy (GTDB): domain Bacteria; phylum Pseudomonadota; class Alphaproteobacteria; order Rhizobiales; family Segnochrobactraceae; genus Pseudoxanthobacter. The sequence goes on from DAIPYB010000388.1 coordinate 1,531, forward strand.
CCCCCCGGGGCGAGATCATCGTGGATGATCGAGGCCAGACCTCGCTGCCCGGCGTGTTCGCCGCCGGCGACTGCACGACCGTGCCCTACAAGCAGATCATCATCGCCATGGGTGAAGGCGCGAAGGCTTCTCTCGGCGCGTTCGATCACCTGATCCGCTCGTCGGCCCCCAAGGCCGACAGCGAGGCTGTCGCAAGCAAGGCCGCCTGAAAGGCACGGGCCGGCGCCCTGCCGGCCCGCACAGACTGACGCCGGATGACACTACGGGAACTGCAATATCTCGTCGCCCTCGCCACCCACCGGAATTTCCGGCGGGCGGCGGAGGTGTGCCTTGTCAGCCAGCCCACGCTCTCCACCCAGATCCGCAAGCTGGAAGACGAGCTCGGGGTGCTGCTGGTGGAGCGCGGTCCGCGTCGCGTGATGCTGACGCCCGCCGGCCGCGACGCGGTCGAGCGGGCCCGGCGCATTCTGAACGAAGTCGAGGAAATGAAGGACGCCGCGCGGCGCGCCCGTGCAGCGGAAGCCGGCACCCTGCGGCTGGGCGTTTTTCCTACCCTCGGCCCTTATCTGCTGCCCCATGTGGTGCCGCTCCTCCGCGCGCGGTTCCCCAAGCTGGAACTGCGGCTGTTCGAGGAAAAGAGCGATGCCCTGCTCACCCGCCTCAGGCAGGGCACGCTGGATGCCGCGCTGCTGGCGCTGCCGGTCCATGACAGCCGGCTGCACAGCGAGTTCCTGTTCGAGGAACCGTTCATGATCGCGGTGCCGGCCGACCACGCCCTCGCCCGGCAGACGAGCCTGACGCTGGACGATCTCGGCCACTACAACCTGATGCTGCTGGAAGACGGCCACTGCCTGCGCGATCAGGCACTGGATGTCTGCCGACTGTCCGGTGCGCGCGAGACCACGGAATTCAGGGCCACAAGCCTTGAAACGCTGCGCCAGATGGTGGCGGCCGGAGCAGGCATCACCCTGCTCCCGGTGCTGGCGACGCAAGGGCGACCGCCGAACGCGGACAATGTTCGCCTCATCGATTTCAGCGACAGTCAGCCCAGCCGCCAGATCGGCATGGTCTGGCGGCGCACCTCGGCCATGACCGCGCTCCTGAAGCAGGTCGCCGAGACTTTCCGCGCCCTGCCGGCCGACCTGCTGCGCCCGCCGCCGCAGTCGTGAGCGAGCAGTCCTGAACGAGACGGCCCAATCTGGCCGGCTTGCCAGCCATGCGCGCCCGGTGGCAGAATGAAACCGATGGTCGCGCCTTCGCCGGATCACGAAGCCGGCATACCGGAAAGAAAATCTCCGGCAGCAGCGCCAATGTCCACACTGACCGGCTAAAAAACCTTCGCCGGCTTAGTGGAAAACATTGCCTGTTTTCGCCGCCTCATTATTTCAGCCGCAAAAGCAGAATTATACGAAAGCCAGGCGCAAATCTTTGCACACGCGCCGCGCTAACATTTCTTTGATCACCCCGTGTGCGGGATTTGATTGCATCCTGATTTTGCTACCCTAAGCTGACGCGGACCAGTCTGCGGCAGTTCCTGATCTATCCTCCGAAAGCAGGCGCCGGACACTGGATCGCTTGCCACCCATGTTGGTGGCTGGCGAGCAGGGATCATTTCGGCCGGCCGGCCTCCCGGCCGGCAGACTGTTCTGGGGAGAAACCACGTTGTCCGCAGCCCCGACCGAGAACGCAGCGCCGCCCCCGAAGGCAGCCGCCGGCCCCGACCTTGAGAAAGCCCCGCTGGAGACCGTTTTCTCCACGCTCGGCGTTGCCGCGGATCGCGGGCTCAGCGCCACGGAGGTCGCCAAACGGCTGGCGCAGTGGGGACCGAATGCCATCGTGGCCAAGGAGCGCAGCCTGCTGTCGCGGGTGTTCGGCTATTTCGCCGGCCCCATCGCCTACATGATCGAGGCGGCGGCCCTGGTTTCGGCCATTCTCGGCCATTGGCAGGATTTCACGGTCATCGCGGCGCTGCTGGTCTTCAATGCGGCCCTCGACTTCT
>DAIPYB010000389.1:0-3527 GCA_036782955.1 Pseudoxanthobacter sp.
CGGTCATCGACTATGCGATGATGGTGGAAGACACCCACGTCGACACCATCCTGCCGGAATATCGCGCCCACACCGCCGATACCGCCATCACCGGGCGCGGCCACGGGCCGCTGATCGCCACCGCTCTGACGGACCGCATGTCGGACGGGCTTTCCATGGTCTATTCCTTCTTTGATCCGGACATGGCCCGGCGCAGCCTCGGCACCTTCCTCATTCTCGATCATGTCCGCCGCGCCAAGGCGGCGGGGCTGCCATATGTCTATCTCGGCTACTGGGTCGAGGGCTCGCCGAAGATGGGCTACAAGCAGCGCTTTCGCCCGCAGGAGGTTCTGGGGCCGACAGGATGGCGCCGGGTATGAGCGCGGGCCGGGACGGCCCTGCAGACCAGCCCTGCGGCTGCTGCCGTGGCCACGCTGCCATGATTGCTTGACGGCGACGGGACGCTCGCCTACTTCAGTCGCTTCGAAGCTGGCCGGGGCGGGCCGCGTTTTCACGTGTCCGCCATCAACCCTTATGCCCATGAACCCTTATGCGCACTTCGCCGCTTCGCGCATTCCATCATCAGCAGGGTGCCGCCATGCATATTGAATCCGCCTCCGAGGGCTGGAGCGAAGCCGCGCCGACCGGCGTTCTGGTTCTGGCCGACGGCACCGTGATCTGGGGAACGGGCGTGGGCGCCACCGGCAAGGCGGTGGCGGAAGTGTGCTTCAACACCGCCATGACGGGGTATCAGGAAATCCTGACCGATCCGTCCTATGCCGGCCAGATCATCACCTTCACCTTTCCCCACATCGGCAATGTCGGCGTCAACGACGAAGACGTCGAGGTGGTCAATGCGGCCCGCGCCGCCGGCGTGCGCGGCTGCGTGCTGAAGACCGACATTACGCTGCCCTCCAACTACCGCGCGCTGAAGCCGTTCAGCCGCTGGCTGGAGGCGCGCGGCATCATCGGCCTGACGGGCATCGACACCCGCGCCCTCACCAACCTGATCCGCGAGAAGGGCATGCCGAACGCGGTCATCGCCCATTCGCCGGACGGCGTGTTCGATCTCGATGCGCTGAAAGCCGAAGCCGCCGCATGGCCGGGCCTTGAAGGGCTCGATCTGGCGAAGGAAGTGACCGCCGGCCAGACCTATGGCTGGGACGAGACCGTCTGGGCGTGGGACAAGGGCTATGGCCGGCAGGAAGCGCCGAAATACAAGGTCGTCGCCATCGACTATGGCGTGAAGCGCAATATCCTGCGGCTGCTGGCCGACCGGGGCTGCGATGTGACCGTGGTGCCGGCTGGCGCCACCGCCGCGGAGGTGCTGTCGCACAATCCCGATGGCGTGTTCCTTTCCAACGGCCCCGGTGATCCGGCTGCAACCGGCGAATATGCGGTGCCGGTGATCCGCGAGCTGGTGGCCACGGGCCTGCCGGTGTTCGGCATCTGCCTCGGCCACCAGATGCTCGGCCTCGCCCTTGGCGGCAAGACCGTGAAGATGCATCAGGGCCACCACGGAGCCAATCATCCGGTGAAGGATCACACCACCGGCAAGGTGGAAATCACCTCCATGAACCACGGCTTCGCGCTCGACCGCGACAGCCTGCCGGAAGATGTGGAGGAGACCCACGTTTCGCTGTTCGACGGCTCCAACTGCGGCGTGCGTCTGAAAGGCAAGCCGGTGTTCTCGGTGCAATATCACCCGGAAGCATCGCCCGGCCCGCGCGACAGCCATTATCTGTTCGACCGGTTCGTCGGCTATATCGAAGCGCACAGGAAGGCCGGCTGAGGCCGCCTTCCCCCGCGCAATGCCTCGTTTAAGAGGGCCGGTTTCCGCCGGCCCTTTTTTGTTGCCTCATGGTCCCCCGCCATCGATCGGGCCGGAACCTTGCTGGCCCGGGTCGGACCTGCGTTCGATGTCCTGCCCGGCGCGCTCGATGGCCCCCTCCACCCGCTCGATCAGGGCGGTCAGGTCGCGGGTGCGCAACTGGTCCAGCTTGTCGTGCAGCGCCATGATTTCCAGTTCGGCCTTGAGGTTGACCTCATAGTCGTGGGCGGCGGCCATGCGGTCCTTCTGCGCCTGCCGGTTCTGCGACATCATGATGACCGGCGCCTGCACCGCAGCCAGCAACGACAGCATCAGGTTGAGAAAGATGAAGGGGTAGGGATCGAACGCGCGATCCCACTGCGTCAGCACCGCGGTGTTGAGCCCGACCCACAGCACGATGACCACGCCGAAGCCGATGATGAAGGCCCACGAACCGCCGACCTCGGCCACCTGATCCGCCAGCCGTTCGCCGAAGGTGCGGCTTTCGTCGAACGCCAGCGACATGTCGCGCGACACCGCATGGCGGCGGGCCATGCGGGTGATGACGCGCCGTTCCTGCGGCGACAGATCCGCCAGCCCCATGTCCAGCACCCGGCGCGCGAACTCGCGCACCGCCTCCTCGCCGGGCCCGCCGGCCGCCGTATGCGCCTTGCCGTTTGTTGCCGTCGCCATCGGGGTGCTGCTCAGAGTTGTCTGGCCGAGAAGGTGTCGCAGGCCGAAACCCGGCCGGAATCGAAGCCGGCGCGGAACCAGCGCGCGCGCTGCTCCGCCGTGCCATGGGTGAAGCTGTCCGGCACGACAACGCCCTGCGTGCGCCGCTGCAGGGTATCGTCGCCGATCTGGTGGGCCGCGTTCAGGGCCTCGTTCACGTCGCCCGGCTCGAGGTTGCCGGCGGCATCGGTGTGATGCGCCCAGACCCCGGCAAGGCAGTCGGCCTGCAATTCCACCTTGACCGACAGCGCATTGGCTTCCGTCGGCGAAAGCCGCGCGCGCATCGACTGGTATCGCGGCAGGATGCCGGTAAGGTTCTGCACGTGATGGCCGACCTCATGGGCGATCACATAGGCATCGGCGAAATCGCCGGCGGCGCTGAAGCGGGTGGCCATCTCGCGGAAGAAGTCCATGTCGAGATAGATTTTCCGATCATTCGGGCAATAGAACGGCCCGCTGGCGGTCTGCGCCAGCCCGCAGGCCGAGCCAACCTGACCGGAGAACAGCACCAGGCGCGGTTCGGCATAGGCCGCGCCGCCCTCGGAGAACAGCCGCTGCCAGACATCCTCCGTGTCGGCCAGCACCACGCGCACGAACGATTTCAGTTCGGCTTCCGTCTGCGGTGCCCCCTCGCCGCCCGGCGCGATGCCGGCGGGCTCGGTGCGACCGGCTGTCTGCGTCTGGGCCCCATCGCGGTCCACGGGCGCCATTTCGCCCGTCAGCAGCGAGATCGGGTTGATGCCAAGCAGCCAGAGGATCACGAGCAGCACGATCAAGCCGCCGATGCCCAGTCCGCCGCCCCGTCCGCCGCCGCCGCCGCCCGGCAGGCGCATGCGCGGCCCGCCGCCGCCATAGCCACCGCCCGGAAACCCGAACCCGCCACCGCTTCCGCCGGCAAAGCCGCCTTCGCCGCGGCGGTCTTCCACATTGGCGCTTTCGCGCCGTCCGCGCCATTTCATTGGCCTGTCTCCTGCCGACCCCGCCTGCCCCGGATGAAATGCATCGC
>DAIPYB010000390.1:0-3525 GCA_036782955.1 Pseudoxanthobacter sp.
GCTGACGCCGGGCCGGGCCCGCGCGGAGGCCGCGGCCGCGGCCCGGCGCCTAGCGGCCGGCCGGCCGGCCGGGCCGCTGGACGGGGTGCCGGTGGCATGGGCAGATCTGTTCGACCTGCGCGGCTATGTGACGACCTCCGGTTCCATTGCCGCTGCCGGCCGCGACCCGGCGGAGGCGGATGCCGAAGTGGTGCGGCGCTTGTGTGCGGGCGGCATGGTCTGCACCGGCCGGGTGAACATAGCGGAATTCATCTTCTCCAGCCTCGGCCTCAATCCGCATTATGGCACCCCGGTCAATCCATGGAGCGGCAGCGTCGCCCGCATTCCCGGCGGAGGGGCCGGCGGGGCGGCGGTTGCCGTGGCGCGGGGTCTGGTGCCCGTTGCCGTCTCCACTGAAATCGGCGGTTCGGCCCGCGTTCCGGCGGCGTTCAACGGTATCGTCGGCTATCAGGCAAGCCGCGGGCGCTATCCGCTGACGGGCGCCTTCTGTCAGAGCAGCATTCTCGACCGTATCGGGATTCTCTGCGGCACCGTGGCCGACGTGGTGCTGACGGACGCGGCATTGCGCGGCCATGTCGCGCCGACGATTGCCGCCCGCCCCGTCGCCGGGCAGCTGATTATGGTGCCCGACCGGGTGGTCTGCGACAACGCCCACCCGGACGTGCTGACCGCCTTCGAGGCTGCCATCGGGCGGCTTTCGGCTGCCGGTGCCCGCATCGAGCAACGGGCCATGCCCGCTCTCGCACGCGTTCTGAGCGTGCAGACCGAGCACGGCTCGCTGGCGACGGCGGAATCCTACGGCCGCTATTATCGCCACCTCAGCCGGTCGGAAATCGCGCGCATGGACCCCCGCCTTGTGCATCGCCTGGAAATCGGCACCTTGATTTCGCTGGCCGACTACCTGACGCTCATCGACACCCGCGAACAGCTGATGGCGGAGATGGAAGCCGAGATCGGTGATGCGCTGGTGGCTTATCCGACCGTGCCGCAGGTCGCGCCGCGTCTGGCACCGCTGCTCGAGGACGACGTGGAATTCCACGCCGCCAATATTCTGATGCTGCGCAATGCCCGGCTCGGCACCTTTCTCGGCTGGTGCGGGTTATCGCTGCCCTGCGGCTTCGGGGCCGACAACATGCCGGTCGGGTTGTCGCTGTCGGCATGCGCGGGGCGCGACGAGCACCTGCTCGGCTTCAGCCTGAGCGCCGCCTCCATCATCGCCGGTGGCGGTGCCACACGGCCGGGCTGAAGCAAAGCCCCGCCCGGCAGCGGCTTGCGGGCAGGGGCGGATTGCGGGACCCGGCCGATTAAGGCTTTCAGCCGATATCGGAAGCGTCGTGGCGCTCCGGCACCTGATCGGCGGCGTCGCCCCACGTCCGGTTCACCTTGCGGCCGCGGATGACGGCCGGGCGCTCCGCGATCTCGGCGGCCCAGCGCGTGACATGGCGATAATCCTGCACCGACAGGAACTCCGCCGCGTTGTAGAGCAGGCCGCGCACGAGGCTGCCATACCACGGCCAGATCGCGATATCGGCGATGGTGTAGTCGTCGCCGGCGATAAAGCGTCGGGTCGCAAGCTGGCGGTCGAGCACGTCGAGCTGCCGTTTTGCTTCCATGGCGAAGCGGTCGATGGCGTATTCGAATTTCTCCGGGGCGTAGGCGTAGAAATGGCCGAATCCGCCGCCGACATAGGGGGCCGAGCCCATCTGCCAGAACAGCCAGTTCAGCGTTTCGGTGCGGCCGGCGAGATCCTTGGGCAGGAAGGCACCGAATTTTTCCGCCAGATAGAGCAGGATCGAGCCGGATTCGAAGACCCGCAGCGGCGTCTCGCCGCTGCGGTCGACAAGGGCGGGGATCTTGGAGTTCGGATTGATCTCGACGAAGCCGCTGGAAAACTGGTCGCCCTCGTTGATGCGGATCAGCCACGCGTCATATTCCGCGCCGCCGTGGCCGGCCGCCAGCAACTCCTCGAGCATGATCGTGACCTTCATGCCGTTCGGGGTCGCCAGAGAGTAAAGCTGCAATGGATGCTTGCCGCACGGCAGCGCCTTTTCATGGGTCGGTCCGGCAACAGGCCGGTTGGTGCTGGCAAACTGCCCTCCGTTCGGCCGGTTCCAGGTCCAGACTTTCGGAGGCGTATAGCGTGTTTCGGTCATGACAGCGTGTCCCGGCGGCGGGTCCAGATCGGGCCGGAGGAAATCCGGCGGCGTATCGCTGAGAGATGGGGGGAGCCACGGGCGTTTCAATGGGGCGGACGAGCACGGCGCGGGCGGCGCGGCAAGGCGGCAACGCTTGTTCACGTCTGCGCAAGCGGAGGCCGCGGTGCGGTTGAACTGGTTGCGGCCGCCTGCTATCGCTTGGGCGGATCAGGCAAAAACGGAGTGACGGGAAGAATGCGGTTTATACGCCCGTCGCCGGTCGTCGTGCCGGTCATCGCGGTTCCGGGCCTGCTCTGTGCAGGGTGCTCGGGGCCGGCCAACCCCTCGCTCTCGCTGTTCGGGGCCTATTTCCCCTCATGGATGCTGTGCGTGCTTGCCGGCATCCTCGGCGCGCTCGTCATCCGCGTGGTGCTGATCCGGATCGGCATCGACGACCTGCTGCCGTTGCGGCTCGTGGTCTATACCAGCATCGCCGCCGCGCTGGCCTTCGTGCTGGCGCTTGTCATCTTCGGGCGCTGATCATGGCGGGCTCGGCCTATACACGAAAGAAAAGCCGCGTCGGTGGCCTGCTGGCATTGCTGATCGTCGTCATCGCGGTGCTGCTGGGGGTGTTCTATACCCGCCGGGCAGAAGAAAACCTGTTGTCTCAGGAAGCGGTGATTGCAGCCGATACGATCAATATCTCCGCTTCCGTGCCCGGCCGCATCGTGGACCTGCCGATCCGCAACAACGGCATGGTGGAGCGGGGCGATCTGTTGTTCGCGCTCGATCCGGAGCCTTATCGCCTTGCCGCGGAACAGGCGGCTGCCGACCTGAAAATGGCCGAGGCCGCCCTTGCCGACCAGCGGCGCACCATCAGCGCGGAGGAGAAGAACGCGCATATCGCCGACGAGCAGGTGCGGCGCGCGCGCACCAATCTGGCGCTTGCCGAACAGACGCTGGCCCGCCTGCTGCCGCTGCGGCCGAAAGGCTATGTGACGGCGCAGCAGGTGGACGATGCCCGCACCGCCCGCGACGATGCCGCCGTAAGCCTGAAACAGGCGATCTCGCAGGCGGAGGCCGCCAACGTGCTGGTCAGCACGCCGGATGCCGCGCTGGCGCTGGTGCAGGCCCGGCGCGCCGCGCTGGCGCTGGCCCAGTATAACCTTGCCAACACTGAGGTGCGCGCGCCGCATACCGGTCGCGTGGCGGGCCTTTCGACCGGCACCGGCGAGGTCATCGCACCCTCGGTGCCGGTGTTCACGCTGATCGATACCGGCACATGGTATGCCTCGGCGATGTTTCGCGAGAGCGAGCTCAAGCCGATCCGAGCCGGCGACTGCGCCATCGTCTATGCCATGACGGACAGTACGCGCACGATCCGCGGCGT
>DAIPYB010000391.1:0-3518 GCA_036782955.1 Pseudoxanthobacter sp.
GCGAATCAGGTCGAAGAACTTTGAGTCGAGTTTCATGGGGCAAAGGGCTTTCCGATGTCGCCATTATGGGCATCGGGAGGGCTGCGAACAAGCCGCCTGCCCCGCAACGCCGGTGAGACCGGCGCGGAGCGCATGGGCGGGCAGGGGCGGCGGGCATGCCGTGGCGCCTTGCATCGGCGGCTTGCATCGCGGGCGGCGACGCGATACCGACAGCCCCGGGAAATGCCTGCGCCGCGCGGCCGATGGCCGGGCCGGTGCGTTTCGGAACGGCAAAATAACTGAGGATGTCTGCCCATGGCGACCCACAAGATCCTGCTCCTGCCGGGTGACGGCATCGGCACCGAAATCGCGGCCGCGGCCCGCAAGATCATCGCCTGGTTCGACAAGCGGGCCGGTGGCGGCGCCTTCTCCATCGAGGAAGACGTGGTGGGCGGCGCGGCCTATGACGCGCACGGCGTGGCGATCACCGATGCGGCGATGGCGCTGGCCCAGGCTTCCGACGCGGTGCTGTTCGGTGCCGTCGGTGGGCCGAAGTGGGCGGATGTTCCCTACGAGGTGCGCCCCGAGGCGGGCCTGCTGCGCCTGCGCAAGGATCTCGGCCTGTTCGCCAACCTGCGCCCGGCCATCTGCTATCCGGCGCTGGCCGAGGCCTCGTCGCTGAAGCGCGACGTCGTGGAAGGCCTCGACATCCTTATCGTGCGCGAACTGACCGGCGGCGTCTATTTCGGCGAGCCGAAGGAGATCACCGAGCTGCCGAACGGCCAGAAGCGCGCCGTCGACACGCAGGTCTACGAGACCTACGAAATCGAGCGCATTGCCCGCGTGGCCTTTGACCTTGCCCGCACGCGCCGCAACAAGGTATCGTCCTCCGAGAAGCACAACGTCATGAAGTCCGGCGTGCTGTGGAAGGAGGTCGTCACCGGCGTCCACGCGCGCGAATATCCTGACGTGACGCTGGAGCATATTCTGGCCGACAACTGCGGCATGCAGCTCGTGCGCTGGCCGAAGCAGTTCGACGTCATCGTCTGCGACAACCTGTTCGGCGACATGCTGTCGGACGTTGCCGCGATGCTGACCGGATCGCTGGGCATGCTGCCGTCGGCCGCGCTGGGCGCGGTTGACGAGGCGACCGGCCGCCGCAAGGCGATGTATGAACCGGTGCATGGCTCGGCACCGGATATCGCCGGCACGGGCGCGGCGAACCCGATCGCGATGATCGCGTCGTTTGCCATGGCGCTGCGCTACTCGTTCGGTCTGGTCGAGGAAGCCACGCTTCTCGACGATGCCATCGCGGCCGCGCTGGATACCGGCGTGCGCACCCGCGACATCGGCGGCGGAGACAAGTCCGTCGGTACCGAGGTCATGACCGCGGCGATCATTGCCGCGCTCGACCGGCTCTCGGCCTGACGGTTCGCCGCCCTGCGTGCCCCGGCCGGGTTCGGCCGGGGTGCACCGGCGGGTGAGATCCTGCGGTCGCGCCCCGAGCGCCCTGCCGGGCGCTGACGGCGGAACGGGACGGAAGTTCCGTTTGCCTCCATGGTGTGGGTATCGCCGGCTTTCCGGCCGGGATCCAGGGAGCGGATCGCATGTTCGACTGCAGGGATTGGGGCCGTCTGGCCGGGCTCACGCTGGTTGCCGGTCTTGCGAGCATTGCCGCGTCCGCCCCGGGCCTTGCCAACGACGGACGGACCCAGCGCGAGCGCGACATGGAAACCTTCCGCTGGCTTGATACCGACGGCGACGGTGAGGTGACCCGCGATCAGGCTGCGCGCGAGCGCTCCAAGAGTTTCGACGTGCTGGATCGCAACAATGACGGCGTCGTCACCGCCGGCGAGATTCGCGCCGCCGCCGCCGCGTGGGGCGCCTCCAATCCGCGCGAGTGGACGGTGGCGCGGCAGGAATACTGGGTCGAGGGTGAACTCGGCACCATGCCGGGTGGCAGCATCGAGCGCAGCGCCTACATCGAATATTTCATGCGCTGGTGGTTCGACCGGGCCGATTTCGACAAGAACGGCGTCGTCACGGAAAATGAAGTGCTGCTGATGCCGCCGCCGATCCAGCTCGGCGCGCCCAATGGCGGCCAGCGTCCCTACGGCACCAACTGATCCGCGCGCCGGCTCAGGCGCTGCTGCAGGAAATAGCGGGTGTTGCCCGGGGGAAAGTCCTCCAGCGTGCCGAACACGGCAAAGCCGAGACGCTGATAGAAAGCGGCAGTGCGGGCACCGAAGGTATCCACCCATGCGCCGATGGCGTCGCGTCGGCGGGCCTCGTCCAGCGCCATGCGCACCAGTTCCGCCCCGATGCCGTTGCCGCGCGCCGCCTGCGGCACGAACAGCAACTCGATATAGAGCCAGTCGTAGCTGGTGCGTCCCATGAGGCCGCCGGCGATCGTGCCGTCAGGGGCCTCCAGCACCACCGCCAGAGACCGGCCCTGCGGCAGGCCGGTTTGCGAGGCATTGAAAGCCACGATGCCGTCCACGAGGATGCGGCGCAGCCCTTCCGGCGGCTGGTCGGTCAGGCGCGGGAGCAGGGCGGCGGACCGGTCTTCCGTTCCGCCGCCGGATGCGCTCATGCCGCTTTCGTCGCGGCCACCCGCGCCTCGGCCTTGTCCCACAGCAGGGCCGCGCCGTCCGGTCCGCCCAGCCGCTTGATGGCCCTCAGGCCGGTCGGGGCGGTGACGTTGATCTCGGTCAGGCGCCCGTCGATGACATCGATGCCCACCAGCAGCAGGCCCTGACGCGACAGTTCCGGGCCGATGCGGGCGATGATCTCGCGCTCGCGTTCGGTCAGTTCCGTCGCCTTCGCCGCGCCGCCGCGCACCATGTTGGAACGCAGGTCGCCATCGGCCGGCACGCGGTTGACCGCGCCGGCAAACTCGCCGTCGATGAGGATGATGCGCTTGTCGCCGTTTTTCACACCGGGAATGAACTGCTGGATCATCCACGGCTCGCGCAGCGTGGCGGCGAACAGGTCAAACAGCGAGCCATAATTGAGATCGTCGCGGGTCAGGCGGAACACCGACGCGCCACCATGGCCATAGAGCGGCTTCATGACGATGTCGCCGAATTCGGCACGGAAAGCGTCGATCTCGGCGCGGTCACGGGTGATCAGGGTCGGCGGCATCAGGTCGGGAAAGAGGGTGACGAAGATTTTCTCCGGGGCGTTGCGCACCGAGGCCGGGTTGTTCACCACCAGCGTCTTGGGATGCACCCGCTCCAGCAGATGCGTTGCGGTGATATAGGCGAGGTCGAACGGCGGGTCCTGACGCATCAGCACGACGTCGAAATCCGCCACCGGCAGCCGCTCGCGCGCACCGAGGGTGAAATGGTCGCCCGGCACGTCGCGCACCGTCACCGGCTCGGCATTGACGAATACCGCGCCGTCGCGCATCGCCAGCCGGTCGGGGGTGAAGTGATAGAGGGTGTGACCGCGCGCCTGCGCCTCGAGCATCAGGGCGAACCCGGAATCTCCCGCGATCTTCAGCGTGGAGATGTGGTCCATCTGGAAGGCGACCTTGA
>DAIPYB010000392.1:0-3502 GCA_036782955.1 Pseudoxanthobacter sp.
GGATCTGGCGGGTGCCCGCGAGGCCATCGAGCGCGAGGTCGCAGGCCCGCTCGGTCTCAGCGTCGATGAGGCGGCCTCCGCGATCATCGCGGTTGCGACCGAGAACATGGTGCAGGCCATCGTAGATATCACCGTCAATCAGGGCATCGATCCCGGACAGGCGGTGCTGATTGGCGGCGGCGGTGCGGCGGGGCTCAATTCCGTGCTCATCGCCCGGCGTCTGGCATCCCCGAAGCTGGTGATCCCGGAAATCGGCGCAGCGCTTTCGGCGGCCGGTGCCATCATGTCGGATCTGACAGCGCATCACCGTGCGACCTTCTTCACCAAGTCGGCGAGCTTCGACTACGAAGGCGTCAATGCGGTGCTCGACGGTCTGGTCGCCCGCGCCAACGCCTTCATCGCGGAGCGCGGGGCGGATTCCCGCTCACAGACCATCATCCTCTCCGCCGAGGCGCGCTATCCCGAGCAGGTCTGGGAAATCGAGGTCCGGCTGCCGGTGACCCGCTTCGAGGGGCCGGAGGACGTGGCGGCGATGATCGAAGCCTTCCACAAGGCGCATGAAGAGATCTTCGCCATCCGCGACGCCGGCTCGGGCATCGAGGTGGTGAGCTGGAGCGTCGCCGTTGCCTGCCGCATCCGCGATCAGGAAGGCGCGTCGCTCGCCCTGCGCTCTGCCGGCAACGAGGCCCGCGGCACCCGGATGGCCTATTTCTCCGGCCACGGCCGGGTCGAGACCGATGTCCGCCGCTTCGAGCTGCTGACCACGCAGGAGGCGGTTGCCGGGCCGGCCATCATCGAATCCTCGTTTACCACCGTTGTCGTCAATCCCGGCGCGGTCGCGCGGCGCTGCCCCTCGGGCAGCCTGATCATCGATCCCGGCCTGTGAACCCGAAAGCCCCGGAAGGACTCCGACCCATGGCAGAAACCGCTGCATCGGATGCCGGCAAGGGTGTTCGCCTTGCCCTCATCAACAACCGGCTGGAAGGGGTCGCCCGCAAGATGGCGAACACCCTGCTGCGCACCGGCCGCTCGGGCGTGCTCAACATCGCCCGCGATTTCTCCTGCTGTATCGTCACCCGCAACAACGAGTTGCTGGCCACCGCCGAAAGCCTGCCGATCCATGTGCTTTCCGGCCCGGACATGATGGCGGCGGCGGTGCAGAAATTTCATCCGGTGATGAAGAAGGGTGACGCCTATCTCCACAACTCGCCCTATCACGGCTGCTCGCACGCCGCCGACCACACCATTCTGGTGCCGGTCATCGACGACAACGGCGTGCACCACTTCACCGTGGTTGCCAAGGCGCATCAGGCCGATTGCGGCAATTCACAGCCCACCACTTATTTCGGCGCCGCGCGCGATGTCTATGAGGAAGGCGCGCTGATCTTCCCCGCCGTCAAGGTGCAGGACAACTACGAGACCAATCAGGACATCGTGCGCATGTGCCGGGCGCGCATCCGCGTTCCGGACCAGTGGTGGGGCGACTTCCTTGCCATGCTGGGCGCTGCACGCATCGGCGAGCGGGAGCTGCTGGCTATCGGCGAGGAACTCGGCTGGGATGCCGTTCATCAGTTCGAGGAGGAGTTCTTCGACTATACAGAACAGCGCATGATCGCGGCCATCCGCAAGCTTTCGCCCGGCCGCTCCAGCCACGTCAGCATTCACGATCCTTTCCCCGGCACGCCGCCGGACGGCATTCCGGTCAAGGTGGATGTGTCGGTGAAGCCTGACGAAGGCTTGCTGGAAGTCGACCTGACCGACAATCTCGATAACCTGCCCTGCGGCCTCAACACCACGGAATCGACCGCGCGCACGGCGGCGATGGTCGGCCTCTTCAACAGCATCGACCCTACGGTGCCGAAGAATGCCGGTGCGTTCCGCCGCATCCGGGTGCATCTGCGCGAGGGCTGCGTGGTCGGCATTCCGGTGCATCCGACCTCGTGCTCGGTCGCAACCACCAATCTCGCCGACCGCATCGCCAACGGTGTGCAGAGCGCGATGGCGGAGATTTCCGATGGCGTCGGGCTGGCGGAAGCCGGGGCGGTTATTCCGCCGGCGATGGGCGTGGTCTCCGGCGTTGATCCGCGTTCCGGCCAGCGCTTCGTCAACCAGATCTTCCTCGGGATGAGCGCCGGGCCCGGTGCGCCGACGACGGATGCCTGGCAGACCCTGTGCCACGTCGGCAATTCCGGCCTGTGCTATCAGGACAGCATCGAACTGGATGAACTGCGCCAGCCACTGGTGGTGGAGGAGCGTCGCTTCCTGCCCGACACTGAAGGGGCGGGGCGCTTTCTGGGCGCCAGCAGCATCTTCGTCGCGTTCGGGCCTGTCGGCTGCGATTTCGATCTCGCCTACGTGGCTGACGGCAGCGTCTATCCGGCGAAAGGCGTGCGTGGCGGCGGCGATGGTGCGCCCTCCCGCCAGCTCAAGCGGCTGCCCGACGGCACCATCGCCGATCTGCCGGGCTGCGCGCAGGAGCACATTCGCGCTGGCGAGATGGTGCTTTCCTACTCCAACGGCGGCGGCGGCTACGGTGCCCCGCTGGAGCGCGATCCGGCCCGCGTGGTGCGCGATGTCGCCAACGGCTGGATTTCGGCGGCCCGTGCGCATTCCGTCTACGGCGTGGTGCTGAAGGCGGACGGCACGCTCGATGCCGAGGCGACGGCCGCGGCGCGGGCGGCGGCCTGACACTCCCTTGCGGGATCGCGGGGCGGGCACCTGCCGCCGCCCCGCGATCCGGCAGGGCGCCGGCATCCAATCCGTCGGGCACTGTTGTCCAAGCGATCGGGTGGGGCGCCACATAGCATGGCGGCAGGATGAACATCTTGGCTGTACGGGGAAGGCTCAGCGCCCCGTGTGGCATCCGGCAAAAGAAGCGTTTCCCGTTCTGGCCGGTCCGGCTCCCAGTGAATCGGCCAGGGCAAGGGAAAACGACAAAACCTCCAGAAACACGGAACCTTTCCGGTGGCCCTGTGCCCCGGAAGACAACGGGGAACTATGATGAAGATGCGTTCTCTCATGATGGGTGCGGTCAGCCTTGCGGCCGTGCTGGCGGCGCAGCCTTCCTTCGCTGCGGACAAGTGGTATCCGGCGAAAGTCTATGACGCTTCGTCGGGCAAGGATGTCGAGGCGGAATATACCCCGCTGGAAAAGGCCGATAAGCCTTTCAATGTCTGCGTGCTGTTTCCCCATATGAAGGACAGCTACTGGGTCGCGGTCGCCTATGGCCTCGTTTCCGAGGCGCAGGATCTCGGCGTTGCCATGAACCTCTATGAGGCTGGCGGCTATGAGAACCTGCCGCGCCAGCTCTCGCAGTTCGATGACTGCATCGCCGCCGGCGTGGATGCCATCGTGATCGGCGCCATCTCCGAAGCCGGCGTGGCGCAGAAGTTTGCCGAGGCCGACAAGAAAGGCATCCCGGTCATCGCGGTGGGCAACCCCGTCACGGCCGGCAAGCTGCCGGCCATGATCTATGCCGATTTCAAGACCATGGGCGGCATGA
>DAIPYB010000393.1:0-3492 GCA_036782955.1 Pseudoxanthobacter sp.
CAAGGCCAAGGGGCTGGACTTTGGCGGCCTCGTCGGCGGCACCATCGGCGTTGCCATGACGGAGAGCGCCGCCGGGCAGCAGAAGGTCACCATGGACCTGACGCGGGCGCGGCTGACCATTCCCGGCATCGGCTGGACCAAGAGCGCGGGCGCGGCGGCTTCGGCCACCTTCGACATGGAGCAGAAGGCCGGGATCATCACGGTCCGCAATCTCGCGGTCACCGCGGACGGCGTCTCGGTGGCCGGCAGCCTCAGCCTCGATGTGAAGACCGGGTTGCAGCAGGCCGATTTCAGCCGGTTCGCGCTGCGACCGGGCGACAGCCTGCGGGTTCGCATCACGCGCGACAACACCGGCGGCTATGCGCTGGCCATTACCGGCGACAGCTTCGACGGGCGCGGCCTTATCCAGCAGTTCAAGAAGACCAACGGCACGGGTGCCGCCAAGGCGGCGACTGGCGACCGGACCAGGCTGGCCATCACGGCGCGCATCGGCCAGCTGACCGGGTTCGGCAACGTCGCCCTTGCCGGGGTGGAAATGGCCGGCACGTTCGTGGGCGAGCGGGTGACGCAGCTCAACCTTTCCGGCCAGACGGGCAAGGGCGGCGGCGGGGTAACCGCGACGGCGAAGACCGACAAGGCCGGCGCCATGGCGGTGAACGTATCGGCCGGAGACACCGGGCGGCTGCTGCGCTTCCTCGATGCCTATCCGCGCATGGAAGGCGGCCAGGGGACCCTGCAGGCAGCGTTCGCCGCCAGCGGCGCCGCTACCGGGGCGCTGAAGGTGACGCAGTTCCGCATCAATCAGGACCCGGCGCTGACCGGGCTGGTCAACTCCGCCGCGAAGCAGGTTCGCCAGAAAACCGGCAACCAGCGTGTGACGCCGCCACCGGATGCGGGCTCCGCCTTCCGCAGCCTCGACGTGGCCTTCTCGCTGAAGGGCGATGTGCTGACGCTGTCGGATATCGTGCTGCGGGGTGAGTCTTCCGGCGGCACGGCCTCCGGAACGGTCAATCTCGCGTCCCAGAGGATGGCGCTGACCGGCACCTTCATCCCGATTTTCGCCCTCAACAATCTCGTCACCAAGATACCCGTCATCGGCCAGCTGCTGGGCGGCGGGCCGGACGGGGGGCTGATCGGCGTGACATTCCGGCTGGACGGGCCGCTCGCCAATCCGGCTCTGACCTACAATCCGATTTCGGGCGTCACGCCCGGTATTCTGCGCCGGGTTTTTGAATATAAATGATTGCACGGCATCCGGCTGGGGCAGCCGGGGCGACCGGAGGGGGAACATGGCGGAGCGTGCGTCCGGATTCCTGGACTTCGTGTGGACGGAGGTCCGGCACGCGCTGCCGGCAACGGCCTTCTTCGCCTTCGGGTTCTGCTTCATTCTGGCAACCCAGAAGCTGCTGCTGCGCGAGAGCCTGTGGGTGTCGGTCTCTTATTTCGCCGCCATCATGGCCGCGCTCGTGGTCGGCAAGGCGGTTCTGGTGGCCGATCGCATGCCGTTCCTGACGCGGTTCGACAATGCCCCGCTGTTCCAGCCGGTGCTGTTCAAGTCGTTTGTCTACTGGGGTTTCGTCTTTATTGCCCGCCTTGTCGAGGAGTGGCTTCGGCACATGATCTTCATGCGCGGCACCGGCAACTTCGTCGAATATGTCGCCGCGCATATCGACTGGCACCGCTTCCTGTTCATTCAGGCGTGGATTTTCGTGCTGTTTCTCATCTACACGACGGCGAGCGAACTGAACCGGCTTTTCGGCGATGGCCAGTTGTGGCGCATTCTGTTTCGCTATGCGCCCAGCGACCTGCAGCAAAGCCGCCGCCAGCGCATGCGCACGCTGGCACGCCTTTCCGGTCTGGCGGGCCGCCACACGGCCGCCGAACTGCGCGATCCCGGCAGCCGCGCCCACGATGAAGCCCTGACGCTGATTGAAAATCTCGCCGCCAGCGAAACCCGCACCGTCAAACACGTTGGGCCCAAACACGGCCGGCGCTGAGCCGCCGCACCGGGCGGGTCGTGCAGCCGGTGCGGCTTGCCGTCTTCGGAATGCGGGAGGGGATCAGGCGCCGCCGGGCTGGCGCGCGCGGCGGTTCTGATCGGCGAGGGCATTTGCCAGCGCGACGAAGCCCGCCACCGGCACGTTCTCGGCCCGCTCGGTTGCCGGCAGGCCGGTTTCCGCCAGCAACGCTTCCGTATCCGCACCGAGGCTTTTCAGGCTGGCGCGCAGCATCTTGCGCCGCTGGCCGAAGGCCGCGGCGGTGACGCGGCTCAGCAACCGCCCCTCGCAGGCCAGAGGCGCGCGGCGCGGCACGAGCTGGACGATCGACGAAGTCACCTTGGGCGGCGGCGTGAAGGCGCTTGCCGCGACATCGAACAGGATGTCGGATTGCGCCCGCCAGCCGGCGAGAACGCCGAGGCGGCCATAGGCATCGTCCCCGGCCTCCGCCACGATGCGCAGCGCCACTTCGCGCTGGAACATCAGTGTCAGGCGGTCCCACCACGGCGGCCACGGATCGGTCTCCAGCCACTGCAGCAGCAACTGCGTGCCGATATTGTAGGGCAGGTTGGCAACGATCTGGGTAAGGCCGCCTTCGGCCGCACCGGGGGCGGCGGCTGCGGCAGCGGCGAGATCGGTGGTCAGGGCATCGCCGGAGATGACCGTCAGCCGGCCGGGATAGAAGGCCGCGATTTCGGCCAGCGCCGGCAGGCAGCGCTCGTCGCGCTCCACCGCCACGACATGACGGGCGCCGCAAGCCAGCAGGGCCCGCGTCAGGCCGCCCGGACCGGGCCCGACTTCCACGATGGTGGAGCGGTCCAGATCGCCGGCCGAACGGGCAATGCGGCCGGTCAGGTTCAGATCCAGCAGAAAGTTCTGGCCCAGCGACTTGCGCGCAGCCAGCCCGTGCGCTGCGATGACCTCGCGCAGCGGCGGCAGGCCGTCGAGAGCGGCCACCTCAGGCGCCCGCCGGCAACAGGCGGGCGGCCGGGTTCGTCGGGAGCGCCATCAGCGATACTCGATCACGGCATTGCGCTGCAGGTCGCGCAGGTAGCGGCGGGCGGCGAGATTGCCCTGCTCGTTGCTGAGTTCGTCGCGCACCTCAGCGCGCGCGGCGGCGTCGCTCGCCAGTTCGCGCTTGCCGCAGACGGCGATGAGATCGATGCCGTTGGAGCCGGCATCCGGCTTGCCGAGATGGCCGACCGGAATGCTGTTGAGAAGCGTCGCCATTTCCTTGGGCAGATCAGATTCCAGCCGCCTGCCGAGCGGCTTGACGACGACACCGGGAATGCCCTTGGCCAGCGCGATGCCCTGCTCGCACGAGGTGAAGCGGGCACGCAGCTGCTCCGCCTCGGTCATGCGCGCCGGGCGGGCGGCATTGGCAGTCTTGGCGGGAACCACGAAAGTGATCTTGGTCAGATCCCATTCCGTGGTCTTGTGGGTGTTGTTGGTGTTGCCCTTGGCGACCAGCGCCTGCACCACGTCCTGATCCGAA
>DAIPYB010000394.1:0-3478 GCA_036782955.1 Pseudoxanthobacter sp.
CGAGCCGGACCTGCTCGATGCCGCGGGCGAGACCGGCACCGGCATCATCGCCTTCACCGCGCTGGCGCAGGGCCTCCTGACCGCGCGCTATCTCAACGGCATCCCGGCCGATGCCCGCATCAACAAGCCGGGCGGCGGCTCGCTGCCGGCCGCCCATCTCTCGGCCGAAAATCTCGCCCGCGTGCGCGCGCTGAACGAGATCGCGGCCCGGCGCGGCCAGACGCTGGCCCAGCTTGCGCTGGCGTGGGTGCTGCGCGACCCGCGCGTCACCTCCACCCTGATCGGCGCCAGCTCGCCCCAGCAGGTCAGCGAAAACGTCGCCGCCCTCGACAACCTCGCCTTCACGGCGGAGGAGCTGGCGGAAATCGACATCCATGCGGTGGAAGGCGGCATCAACCTGTGGGACAGCCCGTCCCACGACCTGCCGGTCTGAGACCTGCCGGTCTGAGACTTGCCGGTCCGAGGTCCGCGGATTTCGGGCCGGCAAGGCCCGAGATCTGCCGGCCCGGATTGGGTTTCGCGGACAAAGCCCATCTTGCCGCGGGTCTGAAGGCTGCCTTGCGAACATGACGTGCATTGCTAACGCCAAGCCTCGGCTGGAGGTGCCTATGCTGCTACGATATCGCACGGTTGACGTGTTCACGCACACTCGGTTTGGGGGCAATCCCCTTGCTGTCGTGCTCGGCGCTGACGTTTTGACGACCGAGCAGATGCAGGCGATCGCCCGGGAGTTTAACTACTCGGAGAGCAGCTTTGTCCTCCGCCCGTCCGATCCAGGCCATACGGCCCGGGTACGCATCTTCACGCCCACCGTCGAGGTGCCGTTTGCGGGGCATCCAAACGTTGGCACTGCGTTCGTCCTCGCAACCTCAGGCGCCGCCGGAATGAGCGAAGAGTTCATTTTCGAGGAGAAGGCCGGCTTGGTTCGGGCGAGGATCATGCGCGACGGTGAGCGCATCGAGGGGATACAATTGACCGCGCCGCAGCCGCTGCGCATCGGCCACACTTTCGAAGCCGGTGCGATTGCGGAATGCCTGTCCCTGACGACGGCGGATATCCTCTGCGACAGGCACCCGCCTTGTGTGGCATCGGTCGGTTTGTCGTTCGTCGTCGTGGAGATCGCTACCCGGCAGGCTCTTGCTCGCGCAAAAGCGAACGAGCCGGGCTTCACCAAAATCCTTCCCGACGACGGGGCTGATGCCATCTACCTCTACTGCCGGGAGCTTGACGAGCGCGACGGCGCTGTCGACTTCACGGCGCGCATGTTCGCCCCCTTCGACAACCTGCCGGAAGACCCCGCGACCGGCAGCGCGACAGCGGCGACATGCGCCTTGCTCGCTTCCGTCGAAGGCAAGAAGTCCCGAAGGTTCGAGGTCGCCCAAGGCATCGACATGGGCCGCCCAAGCGTGATCTCGATTGATGTCACTCCTGAAGCCGTGCTGATCGGTGGTGCGTGCGTGCCTGTGATGTCCGGCGAACTTTCGGTTTGAGGCGAGAGCCACCGCAACACCAGACCCCGATTGACCTCTGTCCAAACGATTGATTCAAGGCTTCTTTTTGGGGAAGCCCTTGGCGAGCGGATTGGACTGACGGACGAGGAACGGGCGCTGACCGGGCCGTTGCGGTCTGCCGAGCGCGGGCGCGGCTGCCGGCCTTCGCAGGACAACCGCCGCTATTTCGAGGGCGTGTTGTGGCTGGCGCGCGCCGGCGCTCAGTGGCGACATCTGCCCGACGACCATGGCAAGTGGAACAGCGTCTTCCGCCGCTGCCGGCGCTGGCTGGCGGTCGGCCTCTTCGACGCCATGCCGGAGAGCTTGGCGGAGATGGTCGGGCGAGACCCCTCCGCCGGCATGATCGACAGCACAATCGTCCGCGCGCACCATTGCGCAGCCGGCATAAAAAGGGGGCTCAACAAACCGGGGCACTTGGCCGATCGCGTGGTGGCTTCGCGGTCAGGCTCCACGCCCGCCGCGACGCCGGAGCACGCCCATTCGGCTTCGTCCCGACGGGCGGCGAAGCGCACGACATCAAAGGCTTCGCACCGCTGCCGCACATGACCGCCGACAGGATCGAGGCGCGCTTGGCCGATAAGGGCTACGACGCCGTCCGCGAGGAACTGGCGAAGGCCGGTATCGAGGCGGCCATCCCTGCCAAACGCAACCGCACGGAGCCAGCCTCGCATGACGCCGAGAAATACAAGTGGCGCAACCTGATCGAACGCCTGTCCAACAAGCTCAAGAACTGGCGGCGTGTCGCCACGCGCTACGATAAGAGCAAAGAGTCCTATCCGGGCTTCGTAGCCATCGCGGCAGTCAAGCTGTGGCTACCCTCTGTCCACGAGGCCTGGCCGGTCCGAGAACCACCCGGTCTGAATCTCGTCGGTCCGGGTCCGCGGGTCTGAGACCGGCCACTCCGAGGCTTGCTCCCGAACCCGGCCGCCCGCGCCAAACCCGCCCGCGCGGCCGGTCCTTCCGCCCCTTTCGGCCCGGCCCGCCGGCTTCCATCTGCGCCGATGCCGCCGGGCGCCAAAGCCCGCACGGCCCCGCGCCGTCCCGCCCGCCTTCCGGCCCACGCACTCCGCTCACGGCGCCGGACTGGTCGGCCCAACGGTCCACCGGCATCAAGGGTGCACGGACTATGGCAGCGCCGCCGAGCGGCACGCCCGAGTAGTCCGGCTCCATCCCGCCGGTGGTGATACCGGCATGCAAGGCCGCGCTTGCGGCGTGCCAGTCGCCGCATCGGCAACGAAACCGATGCCACACCGGCCGCGCCCGCCCGCAACCCGCCCTCAAAGTGCGAAAGCCCCGCGCCGTCCGGCCCGGCCCGCCGGTTCCGCTCACGGCACCAGAACGGTCGGCCCCGCCGTCTGTCGGCTTTCCAGCGCGGCATGGGCGGCGGCGGCCTCGCCCAGCGGCAGCACGCGCACCTGTTGCGCGGGTGCAGCGGCGAGGCGGGCGAACAGGGCGGCGCTGCGGCGCGCCAGTTCCGCCGGCTCGGCGATGAAGTCGAACAGCATCGGCCGCGTCGCCGTCAGTGATCCGCGCGCCAGGTCTGCGAAGCGGAAGCCCTCGATCGGCCCCGACGACTGGCCGAAGCTGACGAAGGTGCCCCGCGTGCGCAGGCAGGCGAGCGAGCCGCGCCACGTATCGGCGCCGACGCTGTCATAGACCGCATCGCACCCCCGTCCGCCGGTGATGGCGCCGACGCGGGCGACGAAATCCTCGCTGCGATAGTCGATGACGTGGGCATAGCCGCAGGCTTTCGCCACCGCCACCTTGTGCGGCCCGCCGGCGGTGCCGATGGTAAGGGCGCCGAGATCGGCCAGCCACGGCCCCAGAAGCTGCCCCACCCCGCCGGCCGCGGCATGCACCAGCACGATGTCGCCGGGTTTCACCGGGTGGCTGTCGTTGAGCAGGTAGTGGGCGGTCAGGCCCTTCAGCAGCACGGCGGCGGCGGCGGTGGTGGAAATCGCCTCCGG
>DAIPYB010000395.1:0-3475 GCA_036782955.1 Pseudoxanthobacter sp.
GCCCACCAGAGAGAACCCGCTCGCCAGAACGACCCGGCCCGCCAGGACAAGACGCCCGCGTCCGCCCCGGCAGGCCACCTGACACCCTCCTCAGCAGCCTGTGCCTGCCCGGCGGAATCCGCCGGCCCGCAGGGCCCCGACTATAATGGCCTGCGTCTTGCCGGCTGATTTTCGACGGATTCGTTCAAATGCCGCGTTCGGTTGCTCAAAAACGGCACTCCGGTCAGGGTCCGGCTGGCGGGGCGGCGCTGACGTCGCGCGGGCTCAAGTCGGCCTACGCTTCGTGGGCGCCAGTTTATGACACCGTGTTCGACCTGCCGATGTCGCGCGGCCGCTCCATGGCCGTGCGCCGGCTGAACCAGACCGGCGGACGGGTGCTCGAGGTCGGTGTCGGCACCGGCCTGTCGCTGCCGCTTTATGGCGCCGAGGTGCGGGTCACCGGCATCGACTTCTCCGCCGCCATGCTGAAGCGGGCCCGCGAGCGGGTGAAGCGGCGCTCGCTGACGAATATCGAAGCTCTCATTGAGATGGACGCCATGTCCATGGCGTTCCCTGACGGGGCTTTCGATGCGACCGTCGGCATGTATCTGATGACTGCCGTGCCAGACCCGGACAAGGTATTTTCCGAGCTGGTGCGGGTCACCCGGCCGGGCGGTTCCATTCTGGTGGTCAACCACTTCCGTGCCGCCAAGGGCGGGCCGTGGGCGCCAGTGGAGCGCTGCATCTCGCCGCTGTCGCCGAAGCTCGGCTGGGATGTGGAGATGACGGCGGAGCGCTTCACGGATTATCCGGGCCTGACGGTTCTGGAGAACCGGCTTGTGCCGCCGCTCGGCCTGTTCACGCTGCTGCACTTCCGCAAGGCCGAAGAAGTGCCCGCCGCACCTGTCGCCGAGACCGTGTCCGCCTGAAACGGCATGGGCCGAAAGCTGCTGCCGGGGTCGAGACCCGGCAGCGCCTTATTGCGGCACCGTCAGGCGCTGTGCCACGCCTTGGCACTGGCGCACGATCGCATCGACCTTGGTGTCGGCATCCGCCTGCGTTCCCGCCCCGCGCCACAGCCCGGCTTTGGTGAAGCCGCTGGCCGTGCAGTCGCAATAGGCGGTGCAGCGTGCGGCCTCGCCGCCAGAGGCATGGCAACTCTCCAGACAGCTCGTGCGATAGTTCGCAACCTGTGCCGGAGGGGTGACGCCGGCCCACAGTGCCAGTTGCAGCGCGCCGAACAGCAGCGGCTGGTGCACCAGATAGATGAGCAGCGTGTGGCGACCGGCGAAAGCCGCCGCGCGCACGGGCCGTGCCGAGCATGACCATGCCGCCAGACGGTCGGCCAGACCGCTGCGCACCAGAACGCGGCCGGCGGCGATGCCGACCAGCATCACACCGAACCACGGAAAGACCGGCACATAATCCATCGCCGCCGGCCGGTCGAAGCCGAGCCCGGTCCACAGCAGCCAGCGCGGATCGAACAACGGCGAGCGCAGCAGCGGCGGCGCCAGCAGCACCAGCGCACCCGCCAAGAGCGTGACGGGCGCCGGCAGCCGCACGAACAAAAGCCCCGCAATGCTGCCGAATGCCATCAGGTGCAGGATGCCAAAGCGAACCATTTCGTCCGGCACGGCAAACCACGTGCCAAGGCTGACAAGACCTGCCGACACTGCCAGCAGCGCAAAGCGCCGGGCCACTGCCGCCGGCCGGATGGCCCGCCGCGTGGCCAGCACCAGTGAAACGCCGGCGATGAACAGAAACGAGACAGCAATCGAACGGGCGAAAACGATCCAGCCCGTCGCCGACGCGACCTGCCAGTCGGTAAAGCCGAAGAACGCAAGATCGAAGGAGAAGTGATAGACCACCATCGCCGCCAGCGCGGCGGCCCGGGCCAGATCCAGAGCCTGCAGGCGGCCCGTTTGCGGCCGCGGCGCTGAAGACAACTCTTTCGGCAACATCGGGGCTCCGTCCTCCACGACCCGCAGGCCGCGCCGCCTGCCGGCGGATCGGGAAGATTGCGCCGGCCGGTTTCGCCCGGCCGGCGCGGATATCAGCTCTCGTCGGAAACGAGGCTCGCCAGCACCTTGTCGATGCGACGGTTATCGAGATCCACCACCTCGAAGCGCCACCCCTTCCAGACGAAGCTCTCGCCCGCGGCCGGAATGCGGCGCATCTCGTTCAGCACGAACCCGGCGATGGTGGAAAACTCCTCGTCCTCGTTCATGCCCTTAAGGCCGAGCGTGCGCTCGACATCGTCGATGGGCATGCGGCCGTCGAGCAGCCACGAGCCGTCATGGCGGCGCACCGCGTCGGGGTCCGGTTCGCCTTCGCCTTCCGGCAGGCTGCCGGCGATGGCGGAGAGAATGTCGGACGGCGTCACGATGCCCTCGATCGAGCCATGCTCGTCCACCACCACGATCAGGTGAACGTTGGCGGAGCGGAACTGATCGAGCAGCTTCAGAATCGGCGTGCGATCCGCCACGAACACCGCCGGGCGGGCAACGGCCTCCAGATCGAACGTGCCGGTGCTGCGCTGCTGTTCCAGCAGATCCTTGGCATGGACGACACCGATCAGGTCCTCGATGTCCCCGCGTGCGATGGGATAGCGCGAATGACCGGAAGCGCTGATCTCGTTCATGACGGCATCCGGCCCGTCATTGATGTCGAGCCAGACCACATCCGGCCGCGCCACCATGATGGAGCGCACCGAACGATCGGCGACCCGCAACACGCCTTCCAGCATTTCGCGTTCCGCCGGCTGGAACACACCCGCTTCGGTACCCTCCGCGATCAGGCTCTTCACCTCTTCTTCCGTCACGCGCGAAGCGCTGTCGGGGCGCACGCCGATCAGGCGCAGCACCGCTTCCGTGGAGACGCGCAGCAGCAGCACAATCGGCTTGCAGACGGCGGCGAGCACCGTCATCGGTCCTGCGACGATGCAGGCAAACCGCTCCGGGTTGGTGAGGGCCAGGCGCTTGGGCACCAGTTCGCCGACGATCAGCGACACATAGGCCAGCACCGAGACCACCACCGCCGAGGAAATGGCGCTGGCATGGGAGGCAATGGCGGGAAACTGGCCGAGTTCCTCGGCAAGCGGCTGGGCGAAGGACGATTCGCCGTAGGCGCCCGACAGGATCGCCACCAGGGTGATGCCGATCTGGACAGACGACAGGAAGCCGGTCGGATCATCGACAAGCCGCAGCGCGGAGGCCGCACCGCGGCGCCCCTCCACCATCATCTGATGCAGGCGGGCACGGCGGGACGAGACCACCGCCAGCTCCGACATGGCGAAAAACGCGTTCAGAACCAGCAGGAAAAGGACAACGATGAGCGGAACCCATGGCATCGCCGGTCACCCCGCCACGCGTGTGCCGCGGCGCCCGGCCGGCGCCCGGCGAAGGCGGCAGACCGGCCGAACCATGGCCATGCAGCCGACGCGGCCGGCGGGCGGAGGTCGGTCGAACCCCAGATCGGGGCTTTCGGCCTCGGGTCC
>DAIPYB010000396.1:0-3469 GCA_036782955.1 Pseudoxanthobacter sp.
TTCGGCGAGCCACCGAGCTAATGCCGCCGCGGCAACGACGAATGCGCGGGAAACGACCATTTGCACGGCCAGCGCCCACGTTCACGGCGCGGACCCTAGCCGATCCTGCATCGAAGCACAATTGATGCGTTGGCAAAACCGCCCCTCGTGCCCCGCCGCGGATGGATTGCGGCCCGGCGTCCGTTGCATGGCGGTTCCGGGCGAGGCACGGACGCAACCGGCGGGGGCTGCCGCGCGGGGCATTTTTCGGCCTAACATCGCCAAAACACGAATCGGCCCTGCAGGGTCGAAAACCGATCGGGAAGGTAACACGAACATGACACAGCCCCGCAGACCCTATGACCTTGCGCATCGCCTGCGAGCCGGCGAGGTGGTGCAGACCGCGTGGTCGATCAGCCTGACGGAACCGGCTGCCCTGACGGAGCTGGCCTCGGCCGGCTATCCGGCCGTGACCTTCGACATGCAGCATGGCGTTCATGACGTGGGCACCATTGCCGCGGCCATTCCCGGTGTGGTGGCGGCGGGCGCGGCGCCGGTGGTGCGCATTCCGGTCGGGGCCTATTCGGTTGCCTCGCGGGTGCTGGATTTCGGGGCAGTGGCGGTGATCGCGCCGATGATCGAGTCGGCGGCGGAGGCGACGGCCTTCGTGCAGCAGGCCAAGTATCCTCCCGTCGGCCAGCGCTCGTGGGGCGCGGCGTCGGCCATGCGTCTGGCCGGGGTGTCAGACCCGGCGGGCTGGCTTCGCAATGCCAACGATATCGTGCTCGCCTTTGCCATGATCGAGAGCCGGGCGGCGCTGGATGCGCTGCCGGAGATTCTGGCGGTGCCGGGCCTCGACGGCGTTTTCGTCGGTCCGGCCGATCTTTCCATCGCGCTCAGCAACGGCAGCCGGTTCGCGCCGTCCTCCGACGAGACGCAGGCGGCGGTTGCCGACATCGCAGCCAAGGCGCGGGCGGCCGGCAAGCTGGCCGGGGCGTTCGCGGTCAGCGCGGTCGATGCGCAGCGGGCGAAGGCAGCAGGCTTCCGCTTCATCGCGCTCGGCGTCGATTTCGCGCTGCTCGGCGAGGCGGCCCGCGCCGCGGTGGCCTCTTTCGCCGGCGACCGCTGAGGCAGCTCAGAGCTGGTAGCCGAAGGCCGCCAGCGTGCTGGCGATCCGGGCGCGCGCATCGCGCGTGCGTGCCGGGTCGTTCTGGCCGGGGTGGGCATGGCCGAGGTGGGCCACCCATGCCGGCAGGTCGGTGATGAGGGCGAGGCGGCGCCAGTCCGTGGGAAGAACGCCGCCGCCGGCACGATAGCCGGCGACGAGGCCGGCGGCGAAGCCCGGGCGTTCGCCGGCCGGCGATCTCATGATGTTGGCGATGTCGATCAGCGGGTCGGCCGCGAAGGCGAACTCCCAGTCGATTACCGCGGCCACCGCTCCGGACGGCCCGGCAACGAGGATGTTCGACGCGCCGAAGTCGCCATGTACCAGACAGGGCGGGCGCGGCTCGCTCTCCAGCCGGGGCGCCAGCGCGGTGGCGAAGCGCATCAGGGTGCGGGCCTCGTGCGCAGCCAGCCTCTGCCCGGCGGTGCCGGACAGAATGCGCTCCAGCGCGGCCAGATAGCCGGCGGCGCCGCAGGGCCAGCGATGGGACAGCGTCAGGTCCGCCGAAAGGAAGCCGCAATCGCTGAAGGTCCGGGCGTGAATGGCTGCCAGAACGGCGCCGGCCGCGCGGCCGAACGCGGCGCCGGCCGGGGGCGTTGCCGGTGCCGTTGCGAGCGCCTCGGCGAGGGACTGCCCTTCCACCCATTCCAGCACGGCAAAGGGCCGGCCGGTAGCCGGATCAGGAACCTCCGGTGCGGCCACGACTTGGGGTACGGGTACGCATCCCTGTGCGCCGAGATGGCGCAGGAGCGCGACCTCGAACCGGGCGAGGGCGCTGCCGGCCGACCAGAGGCGCAGATGCACCGCAGCGCGGCCGGCGAGCGCCACCCTGAAACCCAGATTGGAGAAGCCGCCGGAGATGCGCGCGAAGCCGGTCATGGCGGCGCCGGGCAGGGCGATGGCGACCATGGCCCGGATGGCGGCTTCATCGAGACCGTCGGGCAGCGGCGGCGGGCGCCAGTCCTCACGCATGCCAATCCCTACGCATGCCAATCCCTACGCATGCAAGTCTTTACGCATGCAGGTCTCTCCACACGCCAGTCCTCACGCAGGATCGAGGCCGGTCGTGGCCGTCAGTAGGCGCGGGCGATGGAGAAGCCGACGACCTCGGTCAGGGCATCGCGCTGGGGCGTGGCCTCGAGGGTTGCCAGCGCGGCGCGCGCCTTGTTGCCGTAGTCGTGGGCGCGGGCGATGGTGGCGGCGATGGCGCCGTGCTTTTCCAGAAGCTGCAGGGCATGCTCCAGATCACCGTCGCCGATCTCGCCGTCCTCGATGCAGCGCTTCCAGAACGCCCGCTCCGTGGCGTCGCCGGCACGGTACGCGTGGATCACGGGCAGCGTGATCTTGCCTTCGCGGAAATCGTCGCCGACCTTCTTGCCGAGCTTGCCGGACTGGCCGCCATAATCGAGCGCGTCGTCCACGAGCTGGAAGGCAAGGCCCAGATAGATCCCGTACAGGCGGAAGGCCTCGCGCGCGGCCGGCTCCGCCGCCGCGATCACCGGGCCGACCTCGGCGGCGGCGGCGAACAGGGCCGCCGTCTTGGCCTCGATCACCGCCAGATAGGTGGCTTCCTCGGTGTTGAGATCCTTGGCCGCGGCAAGCTGCATCACTTCGCCTTCGGCGATGATGGCTGCCGCGGACGAGAGAATGTCGAGGCATTCCAGCGAGCCGGTCTCGACCATCATCTTGAAGGCCTGTCCGAGCAGGAAATCGCCCACCAGCACGCTGGCCTGATTGCCCCACACCATGCGGGCCGCGGGCTTGCCGCGGCGCATGTCGCTCTCGTCCACGACATCGTCATGGAGCAGCGTGGCGGTGTGCATGAATTCCACGCTGGCGGCCAGCTTCACATGGCCGTTGCCGGCGTAGCCGAAATGCGCGGCGCTGGCGAGCGTCAGCATCGGGCGCAGCCGCTTGCCGCCGGACGAGATGAGGTGGTTTGCCACCTCGGGAATCATCGTCACGTCGGAGCCGGTGCGCGACAGAATCGTTTCGTTCACGCGCTGCATGTCTGCGGCGACAAGCGCGACGAGCGCATCGACACCGCCGTCGGCTGCCGGGGCAGGGGTGGCTTTCGCAGTCAGAGGGGCCGAAGCCGCAGAGATCGGGGCCACGCGGACGTTCTCCTGACAATCTGCCCGGCCGCGGTGCCTCGGGGGCACCGGCCGGACTGAAACCTTGATGCTACCGGTTCCGTCACCCCCCGGGCCGGCGGCGGCCGGGCCGCGGGGGCAGAGGATAGAAACCCCTGTCCCGCCGGGCAAGACCGGGTTGCCGGCGCGATGACGGATGCCGCACCCTCGCCTGCAGGGCTGTGTCTGCCGC
>DAIPYB010000397.1:0-3457 GCA_036782955.1 Pseudoxanthobacter sp.
CCGGAGATGGTGGTGGCGATGCCGGTGCAGATATTGTAGCTGCCCAGCGTGGCGACGAACGGATTGACCCGCAGGCCGGCAATGGTGAGGCCGTTGAAAAGCCCCACGCCGACGCCGAACAGCAGGCCGACACCGATGCCCGCCAGCACGATCTCCAGCCCCGCGCCGGCCGGCGCGCCGCCGGAAAGCGTGGTCATGGTGAGGGCGGTCGCCACCGAAACCATCGAAACGGTGGGGCCGAGCGACAGATCGAAACCGCGCGTGAGCAGCACCACCATCTGCGCCATGGAGAAGATGGCGAGATAGCTCGCCTGCTGCAGGATGTTGACGAGATTACCGGTCGTCAGCACCTGCCCGTCGGCCATGCCGAAGCCGAGCAGCAGCAGCACCAGCGCCGCCGGCAGGATGAAGGGAAAGATCTGCGCCATCAGGTTGACGGGACGGACCGGCACACCGGCCGCCGCCGCGTTGTTTGCCTCAGCCACGGTTCCGCCTCCTCAGGCTCACTTCATCGATTGCAACGGCGGCCACCATGATCAGGCCCAGAACGATGAGCTGGATCTTGCTGTCCACGCGCAGGAGATTGAGGGAATTGGTGAGAATGGTCAGGAACAGGGCGCTGACCAGCACCCGCTCCAGCCGCCCGACGCCGCCGCGCAGGCTGACGCCGCCGATGACCGCCGCCGCGATGGTCTGCAGCATCATCCGGTCGCCGCCGAGGCTGGCCTGGCCGGAGCCGATCTGGGCCGTCAGCAACAGGCTGGTGACGGCGGCCAGCACACCGGAGATGATGTAGGTGGCCACCACATAGGGGCGCGTGGAGATGCCGGAGACGACTGCCGCATGGGCATTGCCGCCGATGGCATAGAGATAGCGCCCCAGCAGGGTGCGACGCTGGACGAAGATCATCAGCGCCACGATGGCAACCGCCACATAGACCGTGATCGGAATGCCCAGCCAGACCCCGCGGCCGAACGCCTTCACGAACTCCGCCGGCATGCCATAAACCGGAATGCCGTTGGTGAGGATCAGCGCCAGCCCCAGGGTGGCCGACATGGTGCCGAGGGTGACGATGAAGCCCGGCACCTTGAGGAAGGCCACGCACAGGCCGTTGACCAGCCCGACCAGCCCGCCGCTGACAAGCCCGGCCAGAACGCCGATCATGGAAATCGCCAGCACCTCGCCCGGCATGAGCCCGGCGGCGATGCCCATGGCCTTGGCAGTGATGACGCTGGCCAGCGCAATGATGGCGCCGACCGACAGGTCGAACCCGCCGATGATCAGCACCAGCGCCTGTCCGCTGGCCACCACCGCCAGCAGCGCCGCGGTGCGCACGATATTGACGACATTGCCGGTGCCGTAGAATCGCGGCTCGGCAATCGACATCAGCACCACCATGATGACGATCAGCGCCGGCAGAAGGCCAATGCGGGCCAGCACTTGCGAAAGGTCCGGCGCGGGGGGCGCGCCGGCGGTTGCGCTGCGGGCGCTCATGGCTGGACCTCCGCGCTTTTCTCCTGTTCCTCCTCGCGGAAGAAGCTCGCCAGAATGTTCTGTTCAGTGATATCGCCGCCGGAGAACTCCGCCGCGATGCGGCCGTGATGCATCACATAGACCCGGTTCGAGAGGTGAATGACCTCCTGCAGATCGGACGAAACCACCACCACCGCTGCGCCCTGCTCGACCAGCGTTTTCATGAAGTCATAGACTTCGCGCTTGGCGCCGACATCGATGCCGACGGTCGGTTCGTCGAAGAGGAAGACCTGAATGTCGCGCGTCAGCCCGCGCCCCAGCATCACTTTCTGGCGGTTGCCGCCGGAAAGATTGCCGACCGCACGCTCGATATCCGGTGGACGCAGTTTCAGCCGCTCCATGGCGGCGCGTATGGCGCCGCGCTCGGCCGCAAGCCGCAGCACGCCGAAGCGGGCAAAGGCCGGCAGGTCGAGTGCCGACATCGAGGCGTTTTCCCGGATCGGCCGCGTCAGCGCCAGCCCTTCCTGTCCGCGGTCGGCCGGGAAATAAGCCACCCCGCGGTTCAGGCTTTCGCGCGGGGCCGGACTGGAAACGGGAATCCCGTCAATGCGGATGGTGCCGTCGGAGATCGCCGCCAGCCCGTAGACCGCACGCACGACTTCCGACTTGCCGCAGCCGACAAGACCGGCGATGCCGGTGATCTCGCCCCGGCAGGCATGCAGGTTGACATTGCGCACGCTGCCATCGGCAACCGACAACGCCTCCACATCGACCATGATGGCGCCCGGCTTGTGGTCGATGTGCGGGAACATCACGTCGAGCTTGCGCCCGGTCATCAGTTCGATGAGATCGTTGTCGCTGACATCGGCCGCCCTGACCGTCTTCACCAGCCGGCCGTCGCGCAGCACGGTGATGCGATCGGCGAGAGCCCTGATTTCCGGCATGCGGTGGGACACATAGATGATGCCGACGCCGGTGGCCTTCAGCTTCGCGATCAGTGCGAACAGCCGCTCGGTCTCGCGCTCTGTGAGCGAGGCGGTGGGCTCGTCGAGAATGAGCAGCCGCACATTGGTGAGCAGCGCCTTGGCGATCTCCACCATCTGCTGGTGGGCGCGCGACAGGGTGCCTGTCTCGCGGTCAGGATCGAGCGTGAAGCCCAGTTCCTGAAACAATTCGACTGCCCGCCGGCGCATCGCGCGGCCGTCCACCAGCCCGAGTGCCGCCATCTCGCGGCCAAGGAACAGGTTCTCCACCACCGTCAGGCTGGGAACCAGCGAGAATTCCTGAAACACCGGGCTGATGCCAAGGCCGCGGGCCCTGTAGGGCGTCAGCCCCTTCATCTCAACCCCGGAAAAATGAAACGTGCCCTCGTCCGGGCCGTTCGTACCGGCAATGATGTTGATCAGGGTCGATTTGCCGGCGCCATTCTCGCCGAACAGGACATGCACCTCGCCGGCGCGGACATCGAGATCGACATCCTGCAGCGCCACCACGCCGGGAAAGCCCTTGGTGATGCCCTTCATCACGAGAAGTTCTGCCCCCGCCAGTGCAGGAGACGGGGCTTGCGAGGGGGATGGGCTTGCGCCCGGTCTGGCTTCGAGCACCGACATCGGCAAGGCTCCCGGAGCACGATGCAGCCGCCCAAGGGGGAGGACCGCTGCATCGCGCCCGCCTGATTAAGTTGCGATGTGAGTTCCTTCCGGCGAAGCCGGCCGCCGCGCCAAGGGGGGAGGACGCGGCGGCCGGACAGCGCGGGCCGTTCGCTTACGGCTTCACGCTGTAGACGGGCGTCCAGTCCGCCGGCGCCAGCACGAGGCTCATGTCAACGTCCTTGGTGTTACCCTCCGAGATCATGACGGGGATCGGCTTGACGAACGGCATGACCGGCTTCTTCTCCAGCACGCGCACGGTCTGGTCCATGGCGATGCGCCCTTCCAGAACCGGGAACTGCCGGCCTGGCGATGGCTCGCACTTTCGGGTGCGC
>DAIPYB010000398.1:0-3455 GCA_036782955.1 Pseudoxanthobacter sp.
AGCTCGTTCCGGTGCTGAAGAACGTGCGCGATGCCGACACCGGCGGGCCGGTCCTGATCCACGTCATCACCCAGAAGGGCAAGGGCTATGCCCCGGCCGAGCGGGCGGCCGACAAATATCACGGCGTCAACCGCTTCAACGTGGTGACGGGCGAACAGGCGCGGCCGCAGGCGAACGCGCCGTCCTACACCAAGGTGTTCGGAACCAGCCTCATCAGTGAAGCCCAGAAGGATGAGCGCGTCGTGGCGATCACCGCCGCCATGCCCTCCGGCACGGGCCTCGACCTTTTCGGGCAGGCCTTCCCGAAACGCACGTTCGATGTCGGCATCGCGGAACAGCACGCCGTCACTTTCTCCGCCGGCCTTGCCGCCGGGGGCATGAAACCGTTCTGCGCCATCTACTCCACCTTCCTGCAGCGCGGCTACGACCAGATCGTGCATGACGTTGCGTTGCAGGGGCTGCCGGTGCGCTTTCCCATCGACCGCGCCGGTCTCGTCGGTGCCGATGGCGCAACCCATGCCGGCGCCTTCGACACCGCGTTCCTCAGTTGCCTGCCGGGCATGGTGGTGATGGCGGCCGGCGACGAGGCGGAATTGCGCCACATGGTGGCGACCGCCGTGGCCTACGATGACGGTCCGATCTCGTTCCGTTATCCGCGCGGCGAGGGACTGGGCGTGGAACTGCCCGATGTCGGCGTGCCGCTGGAAATCGGCCGCGGCCGCGTGCTGCGGGAAGGCAGCCGGGTGGCGCTACTGTCGTTCGGCACGCGCCTCGGCGAATGCCTGAAGGCGGCCGACGAGCTTGAGGCACGCGGTCTTTCCACGACCGTGGCCGATGCCCGTTTCGCCAAGCCGCTCGATACCGCGCTGGTGGAACAGCTCGTGCGCAACCACGCGGTCGTGGTGACGGTGGAGGAAGGCTCGGTCGGCGGCTTCGGCTCGCAGGTGCTGCACCATCTGGCCATGCGCGGTCTTCTGGACGGCGGCCATGCGCGCCTCCGCACCCTGACGCTGCCCGATCTCTATCAGGACCAGAACAAGCCCGACGTGATGTATGCGCAGGCCGGGCTCGATGCGCGCGGTATCGTCGGCACTGTCGCCGCCGCGTTAGGTCAGGATGCCGCCGGCAAGTTCCTGACCGCCTGAGCGCGAAGGACCGCCGCCGTCCGCGCCCGTTCAGGCCCCGCCCGTTTCAGGTCGCGCTCGCTTCAGACCCTGGCGTCGAGCACGCCATCCGCCGTCAGCGCCAGTCCGGTCAGGCGGCGGTCGAGGTGGCGGGCACGCCATGCCAGCAGGCGCTCGGCGCAGTCGAGGCGGATATCGCGGAAGGCGGGGTCATCGGCCCGGTTGACCGTTTCCGCCGGATCGGCCTCCAGATCGAACAGCAGCGGTTTCAGGCCGGCGAAGGCGACATATTTGAAACGCTGGCCGCGCAATACCGCCAGCGACGCTTCATCCAGCCCGAGCCCGTTCGCCCGCCCCGCCGCGACATTGCGGAAATCAAACTCGAAATGCGCCTCGGTGCGCCAGTCCGGCACGGCATCGGCACCATCGAGAAACGGCATCAGCGAACAGCCGTCGAGATATCCGGGCGGTGTCGCGCCCGCCAGTTCCGCCAGCGTCGGCATGATGTCCACCGCCTCGGTGAACGCCGCGATGCGCCGGCCGTGGCCGCCGGAGCGGCGCGGATCGGCCACGATGAGGGGAATGTGATAGGCCCCCTCGAAATAGCCGAACTTGCCGAGCGACCAGTGGTCTCCCATCATCTCGCCATGGTCGGCGGTGAGCACGATCACCGTGTCCTGCGCCTGCCCCACGGCTTCAAGGGTTGCCACGACGCGGCCGATCTGGCGATCCACCTCGCCGATCATGCCCCAGTAGAGCGCGCGGATGACGCGGAAGTCCTCGTCGCGCCACGAGGCGACCGTGGCATCCCCGGCGCCGGGCAGGAAATGGCGGCGCGCCGTCTGTGCCAGCACCATGGCCATCAGCGGATGCGCGGCTGCCTCGTCTTCCGGCGTCGCCGCGCGGGCAAATGGCGGGCCACCGGCGGCGTCATAAAGCGTGTTGAACGGCTCGGGCACCACGAACGGCGGATGCGGGCGGATGAAGGACAGATGCGCGCACCACGGCCGCCGCGCCCCTCGCACCGCGTCGGCCAAGCGCTGCTCCTCCAGCCAGTCGATAAACTTTTCGGTCAGGAACGCCGTCTCGGTTTCATCGGCGCCATAGACGGGCGGTGCGCGCGTCGGCTCCGGTCCGCCGCCATCGCGCGGGCGCCATATGTCCTGCGGCCACTCCGGCAGCGCCACGCCCCGGCGCTTCAGCCACGCCATCCACGGCGCGCCGTCTTCCGGCAGGCACTGGCCCACGGAGAAGCCGGGCAGGATCCCCTCATAGGTCCGCAGGCGCGGATCGGCCCCGGCGAGCGTGCGCGGATCGGCCGACTGATCGGTATAGCCGAATAAAGTGGGATCATACCCGATCCGCCGCAGCATCTGCGCAAGAGTGTCGTGTCGGGCGTCGAGCGGGGTGCCGTTGCGCACCACGCGGTTCGTCATCTGGTAGAGCCCGGTATAGAGGCAGGCCCGTGCCGGGCTGCACGGCACCGCGCCGGCATAGTGGCGGGCGAAATGCACGCCGCGGCGGGCCAGCGCATCGATATTCGGCGTGCGCACCACGGGATGGCCGGCAACGCCGAGGCTGTCGCCGCGCCACTGATCGGCGGTGATGAGAAGCAGGTTGGGACGCATCGCGGGGCGATCCAAGGACGGGAAAAAGACCGGAAAACAGGCGGCCGCATCGTGCGCCGGCACCATTGCCGTTGCAAGACAACCGGCGCTTTGCGCATATGATCTTCTTTTGTTCCAGAGCCGTGCTAAAAAGGTTGCGTGAATGACACCCGCGACACAGATGGCGGCCTGTTGCCGCCCCGCTTCGCCCAATGGTTCGCCGACCGTGGCTGGACGGTGCGGTCGCATCAGCGTGCCCTTCTGGAACTCGGCGCGAGCGGCCGCCCGGCCCTGCTGATCGCGCCCACCGGCGCCGGCAAGACGCTGGCGGGCTTCCTGCCCAGCCTCGTCGCCCTCACCGCCCGCGGCAGCGCGCCGCCTGCCCTGCCCAACCGCCCCGTTCCCCTGCCGGGTCTCGGGCCCTTGCCCAAACCTGCGCGGCGCGGCATTCACACGCTCTATATCTCGCCGCTGAAGGCATTGGCCGTCGATATCGCCCGCAATCTCGAACGGCCGGTTGCCGAGATGGGGCTCGACATCCGCATCGAGACGCGAACCGGCGATACCCCGGCCCACAAGCGCCAGCGCCAGAAGATCGCACCGCCCGATATCCTGCTGACCACGCCGGAACAACTGGCCCTGATGATCGCCGCCCGCGACGCCGCCGAGGTGTTTGCCGATCTGGAAGCCATCGTGCTCGACGAGCTACACGCCCTCGTCACCT
>DAIPYB010000399.1:0-3452 GCA_036782955.1 Pseudoxanthobacter sp.
CGGCACCGGCCAGCAGCGGGGCGATGTTGATGCCGAGCTGCGACAGCGTGATCAGCGTGACCAGCACGATGAGCGTGATGAGCAGCATGTTGCGCACGAACACCAGCAGCGTGCGGGCGCGCGACGACAGCATGCGCTTGTCGCCGTCGCTGACATTGAGGCGCGCCTCAATGAGGCCGTTGACGGTTTCCCACACGATGAGGGCGCCGATGATGGCCGTCAGGATGGAGCCGAACACCTGCACCAGTGCCCGCCCGCCGGCCGAGAGCAGGAACTCGACGATGCCGAAGCCCCAGCACTCCAGCAGCACGATGGTGCCGGCCACCCAGATCGCCGTGCTGGCGAGGCGCCCGATCAGGATGCGGATGCGCCGGCCGTGGTCGGAGGTGAGGAAGCCCTGCCGTGCCGTCTTGGCGTTGACCCAGCGCTGCACCAGCGCGGAGAGGAACGGCACCACCACGACCACGGTGGCCGTGATCCACGCGGCGCGGAACAATATCTCGAAGCCGCCGGAGATCTGCAGCGCGAGCACGCCGCTCATCAGCACGATGTAGATGCAGGCGATGACGTACCACGCCTGCGCCAGCCCGCGCATCAGCGGGGTATACCAGCGGCCGGGCGTGACGCAGGAATGCAGGAATGCCCCGAACGAGCGCCGCCAGCGCAGCACGAAATGGATGGCGGCGGCCATGATGATGACGCCGAGCACGAACAGCAGCGCCCAGCGCGATTGCGGCGGCAGGCCGAACAGGTAGAGCGAGTCGAGGACGAAATAGCCCCACACGCTGAGGTGCACGATGCGCACGGCGGAGATGTAGAGCCGGCGGGCCGTCTTGTCCGTCAGCGGCACCAGACGCAGCGCCGGCGCCTCCGGCGACAGGACCAGCCGCAGCAGCACTCCGACGACGCCGGCCACCAGCGTGGCATCCACCAGCGTGGCGATCAGCGCCGTCGTCGCCTGCGCCGGGTTCAGGATTTCCAGCAGGAAGGTTGCCGTCAGGGCGAAGGCGGCCAGCGGCAGCAGGCCGATCAGCATGCGCAGCAGGCCGAATACCATGCGCGCGGCCAGATGGGGATGGACGGCATGGTGCTCCAGCGCCGCGTAGGGCCGGCGCAGCAGCAGGTAAACCCCCCACAACACGCCGAAGCCGACCGCCAGCACGCCGGCGACCGTTGCGACCACGCGCACGATGACGGCGCGGCCGTCCGGCGTGGATGTCGCCTTGGCAAGGCTGCTCCAGAGGCTCGGCAGCGTGGTGACGGCGAATGTCAGGCGGCCGTAGATCATCTCCACGTTGGTGGCGACCTTCTCGGCGGCCTGCGCCACGGCGGTGTTCACGGCATCGGCGGTGGCGGCGTTCTTGGAAGCCTCGGCGGAGGGTGCCAGGGCACTGCGCAACACTTCCAGCTGCTTCACGAGGTTGGCGCGCGCGGTATCGTCCTTCAGCGTGCCGAGCACGGTGTCGATGTCGCCCGCGGTCAGCCCGCCCGCCTTGGCATCGCTCTGGCTGGCCTGCGCCTGCGCGTCGGCGTTCTGCGCCGCCGGGGCCGCCGGGGCGGCTGCCGCCGGCTGGGGCTGCTGGGCCTTGGGTGCGGCCCCGTCCGGCGCCGGCGCGGGGGAAGTGGCGGGGGTGCCGGGGGCGGCAGGCTGGCTGGCCTGTGCCGGCGGGGGCGCCGTTGTGCCGGCATCTTCCGCCAGCGGTCGGCCGGGCAGGCTGAAACTGGCCGCTGCCAGCACGGCGAGGGCAAGGACAAGCGCACCGAGGCGCCGGCGAAGCTGGACGGTCATGAGCCTTCGTTCGGTCTTTTCGTGTGGTTTTTGAGTTTGCGCGGGTCTTTGTCTGCGGGGCCGCGACGATCCGGGGCCGCCCTGCCCGCGGCCGTTCAGGCCGCGCGCCGGCGCCG
Organism: Pseudoxanthobacter sp.; assembly: GCA_036782955.1. Taxonomy (GTDB): domain Bacteria; phylum Pseudomonadota; class Alphaproteobacteria; order Rhizobiales; family Segnochrobactraceae; genus Pseudoxanthobacter. The sequence continues at coordinate 1,906 of DAIPYB010000399.1, forward strand.
CTGGGTCACTGCAATGCCGGTCAGGATGAGAACATAACCGACGCCGTGATACCACTGCGGTTGCTCGCCCAGAAACAAAATGGCGAGGGCGGAACCGAACACGGGAATGAGGTGGAAGAATGGCCCGGCCCGGTTCGGGCCGATCAGCTCCACGCCGCGATTGAAGGCGAAATAGGCGGCGAGCGAGGCCAGCAGCACCACGTAAGCCAGCGTCAGGACGGTGGTGGTGTCGAAGGTCATGACCTGTCCGCCGGCCATCTCCCACGCCGTGAAGGGCCACAGCATGGCCTGCCCCAGCCCCATGGTGACGCCGAGCAGCGACATCGGGTGGATCTGCGGCCGCCGCTTCAGAAGCGCGGAATAGAGCGCATAGAGAAAGATGGCGGCGACGATCATCAGGTCGCCGGGATTGAAGCGAAAGCCCGCCAGCACCGCCGGGTCGCCGCGCGAGATGATGAAGGTGACGCCGGTCAGCGACACGGCCACCCCGCCGATCTGTGCCGCCGTCATGCGATCGCGGTAGAGCACGAACGACCAGAACCCGATGAGCAGCGGCGCGGTGGAGATGACGAGCGAGCCGCTGATGGCCGTCGCCTGCTGCAGGCCGATATAGGTGAGGGTGTTGTAGGCGGAGATCGAGGTGGCGGCCATGATGCTGAGAAGCACGATGTGGCGGCGGATCTCCGCGCGGTCGCGCACCATGTGGCGGAAGGCGAACGGCAGCAGGATGAGGAAGGCCAGCGACCAGCGCACCTGTGCCAGGGCGATGGGCGGCACGTGGCCGGCGATGTAGCGCCCCAGCACCGTGTTGCCGCCCCAGAGCAGCGAGGTCAGGGTCAGCAGCAGATAGGCATTGTCGGTGACGAGCCGGAACCCGCGTGGGGCAGACATGAACGGCACTCCTGTCGGCGCCGGCGGTGGCGGTGCCGGTGTCCTGCTGCCGCCGGGGGCGGGGCTGGCGGTGGAATCGGCCGCCGCTGCGGTGCGGGCCGGGTCCACTCCATCAGCCACAGCCATGCCGGTTGTGTCCACTGCCGCATGCGATGCCTGCATTTCGCAACCGAGACGGCCGATCGGATCATTTCATCGCGGCACAAAGCCCTTTATAGAGAGGGGCCGCCGCAAGCCCGCAGGCCGACCAGAAGGCGCCCGGGTGCAGGAGACGGCAGCAGGGCCAGACGGCAAGACCGGACGGCAAGTTCGGACGGCAAGACCGGGAAGAACAGGAGAGGGCTCAAGGAATGGCGAACGTTGTCGTAGTCGGGTCGCAGTGGGGCGACGAAGGCAAGGGCAAGATCGTCGACTGGCTGTCCGAACGGGCAGACGTGGTCGTGCGCTTCCAGGGCGGTCACAATGCGGGCCACACGCTCGTCATTGATGGCGTCAGCTACAAACTGAGCCTTCTTCCCTCGGGCGTGGTGCGTCCGGGCAAGCTGGGCGTCATCGGCAATGGCGTGGTGCTGGACCCCCACGCGCTGGTGGCCGAGATCGGCCGGCTGGCCGAACAGGGCGTGGTGGTGACGCCGCAGACCCTGCGCATCGCCGAG
>DAIPYB010000400.1:0-3436 GCA_036782955.1 Pseudoxanthobacter sp.
AGATGCTGCCGAAGGCGCGGATGGTGCCATAGATGCCGGTGCCGCCGATGCCGCGATCTTCATCGCCGGAGGTGACATAGACCGGCGCACCGGTGCCGCCGATGCCCTGATCGCGCGGTTCTCCGCCAGCCAGTCCGCGGCCGGACATCCCGACAACGCCGGCAACGAGCGACGCCGCTCCCAGAAGCAGGCCACGTCGCGTCGGATTCAGGATTTGCTTCACAGGGCCCCCTTTTGCCCGTCCGTTTCGGACGAGGCAGCCGGCGGCTCATCCTCCACATATATATAGATACCGAAATTCCAGCGGCTTTTACCACCCGCATCTGACCGGCAGGCGGCATGCGCCTCGCGATTGGCGGTCGTCAGCGCTTCGATGGCGAGATCGCGCGACGAAGCGGCCAGCGTGCGGGCCAGTTCGGGCGACAGCCCGTCATAATGCACGGCGCGTTCAAGGAAACGCGGCTGGGCGCCCAGCACGTTGGCAACCGCGGCCGCGGCATGGTCGTGCAGGTTGCGGCCGAAATAGTGCAGGCGCGCGGCATCGTCGCCGCGCGGAATGAAGGCCATCTCCGTCAGATGCAGGCGCTCCGCGGCGTCGATCTCGACGAGGCCGCTGTCCAGCCATTCGTCCAGCACCGCGCGGGGGCGCACATCCCGCGTCACGGCCGCGACCAGCGCCTCGAAGGACGGCTCGCCTTCCGGCGCCTGCCGTGGCAGCGGCAGCGGGCGGCCCTCGGAATCGCAGTAGCCCGGCTCGGCCAGCCAGCGCGCGATGACGCGGCTGGTGCGTGACAGCGATGTCGGCACCGTATCGACGGGCGCGCCGGCACCGCGCAGGCGTCGCACTTCCTTGCGGTGAATGCCGGTCAGCAGGCTGACACGACTGTCCGTCTGCTCCTTGCCGGGCAGCGCGAACTCATGTTCGGCGACATTCACATAGAGCTGGCGCAGCAGATCGGCGAGCGCGGGAAAAGTGATGCCGCTGCGGATCATGAGCCGCACGAGAGGACGCAAAACCCGCGCCAGCGGCCCGTGCAGCTTTTCTGCGGAAGGCGGCGGAGAGGCCGGATCCGAGCCGGCGGTATCGGGGGTTGCGTTTGCCATGGCTGGACCATAGCCGCGCACGACGTGGGCATCAATCCCACAAATCGACACCCGACCTATTGACGTGGGAAATTTACCCACGCTATGAAGAGCGCGGAAGGAAGCCGGACCGCAGCCGGCTCCCCTCCTGTCCGGTCCCGTTCAGGTGACGACCCCTCTTGCCCCCAAGTCGCCGGGGCGGGACCGGACCCCGTTTCCCCAACGACAGGCCACGGAGAAAATCATGATTGCAGCCGGTGGCTTCGCCATCGCCGTCATCTGGGCCGGCCTCGTCCTCGTCGCCACCGTGCGCCTCGCCGGTGCAGCACCGCTGGGTGCGCCCGGGCGAAAGGCATCCCGATGAACACTCTCCGCCTCCGCCGCTCCGGCCGCGGCACGGCCCATTCGTTCCGCGTCGGCGTGGCCCTGTGCGCGGTGTCCTTCGCCGCCCTTATCGTGTCGGCCATGGCAGAACCGCCGCACGGCGACGACGCCGGGCTCGTGACGCATTCCCGCCTTGTCGAACCCGGCCAGAGCAGCGCCGGCCGGCGGCTGAACTGGGTCGGCTCGTGGTCGGCCCCGCCCGTGCCGCCGCCGGTTGCCAGCGAATCCCGCGGTCGTCTGGAAAAACTGAAGGACTATCTGACCGGCGCCGACGACGCGCTGGTCGCCAATGCCACCGTGCGCTCCACCGTGACGCTCACGGCCGGCGGTAATTTCGTCCGGATCCGGCCGTCGAATGCCTTCGGCACGCGGCCGCTGGAAATCGGCGGCGCCAGTCTGGCACCGGGCAGCAACCCGTTCAGCCTCGCGCCGGGCAGCCTGCGCCGCGTCACCTTCGGCGGTGCCAGCAATGCCAGCGTGCCGCCCGGTGCCACCATCATCAGCGACCCGGTGGCGCTGTCCGTCGGCGCGGCGGCCACGGTGACCGTTTCGCTCTATCTTACCGGCCAGTTGCCGGAGGCCCCGAGCCAGCATGCACACAGCACGCGGCCCAGCCTGATCGTGCCCGGCAATGCCATTGCCATGGACCAGATCGAGACCGCACGCACGGTGCCGCTGCTTTATTTCCTCTCCGGCGTGGATGTGGCCGGTGGCCCGGCGCCGGGCGCGATCGCCGTTCTGGGCGACTCGCTCACCGATGGCGGCGACGGCCGTTGGCCCGCGCTGCTGGCCCGGCGACTGGAAGAAGCCGGGCTGCCGATGGGCGTGCTCAATCAGGCCATTGCCGGCAACCGCATCGCCGCCAACGCACCGCCGGCTGCGCCGGCCAGCGGCACCGGCGGGCTGTCACGCTTCGACCGCGATGTCATCGGCCAGTCGGGCGTGCGCCACCTGATCGTGTTCGAAGGCATCAACGATCTCGGCGCCAGCGAGGACGGACAGGTCACCGCCGACGACCTGATCTCGGTATACGAGCAGATCGTCGCGCGTGCCCATGAGGCCGGCATCACGGTGCACATCGCCACCCTGACGCCATCAATGGCGACCGTTTATAAAGGCTATGCAACGCCTTACAAAGACCGCGTAAGAAACGAGGTCAACGCCTGGATACGCTCCGATCCGCGGATCGACAGTGTCATCGACATCGCCCGCATCATGTCGGACCCCAAGGACCCCTCGCGTCTGAACCCGGCCTACGATATCGGTGATCATCTGCACATCAACGGCGCGGGACAGGAGGCCATTGCCGCTGCCTTCAGCCTGCAGGATTTCAGCGCCCCGCGCGAGACCGCGCTGGCGCGCGGGATACAGAACTGAGCACCCGCCGGCAGAATGCGCGCCATCGCAGGGCTGGACAATCGCCGGCGGCTCGGCAACATTTGCCCGGCCTCGGGCCGGTGTTCCCCCTGCCTCCCCCCCTCGGGAGCGGATACCGACGGCCCCGAAGGCCTCGTGTTCGATATCGGCGCCCGTCCCGATCCGCCTCCGCCCGACCGTGCCACCCGGTGGCGGCCATGCGCGCGGAATGCGGACGCAAGGGAGATTTTCTCTATGACTGAAACCAATTCGCGTGCCGCCGAGCGGCCGATCCACCCGGTTTTCCTGGAACGCTGGTCGCCGCGCGCCATGACCGGCGAGCCGGTTTCCCGCGATGAACTGATGACACTGTTCGAGGCGGCCCGCTGGGCTCCCTCCGCCTACAACGCTCAGCCGTGGCGCTTCATCTATGCGCTGCGCGACACCCCGGCGTGGGAGACCTTCCTCAACATCCTGATTCCGTTCAATCAGGGCTGGGCCCGCAATGCCGGTGCGCTGGTCATCATCGTTTCCAGCAGCGAGATGCTGCCCCCCGGCTCCGACAAGCCGGTGCCCTCCCACAGCCACTCCTTCGATGCCGGCGCGGCGTGGG
>DAIPYB010000401.1:0-3425 GCA_036782955.1 Pseudoxanthobacter sp.
CAGCGACAACACCGTGGCGGAAGGCAATCCGGACGTGCCGTCGCAGTCCACCGAACTGTGGACCTTCGTGCGCCGGCCGGGTGGCGACTGGTTGCTGTCGGCGATACAGGAGGCGTGATCCTCGTCACGTTCCCGAAGGCTTCGGGCCGGTACCCGCTGCGTGCGGTGTGCCGGCCCGCTTGCTTTCAGGCCGGGCCGGCGTGGCTGCTTGACGCGCGGGATGCTGCACCGCACGATGAGGCGGGTTCAGGTCCGGCGGCCGCCGGGCCGCGCCCGTCCAGCAGGGGAAAACAACAATGGAAGAAACCGTCTTCGCCGTCGGCGATGTCGTGGAGCTGATCTCAGGCGGGCCGTGGATGACCGTGGTCTACCTCGCCCAGACCGGCGAGGTGGGCGTGGCGTGGTTCTCCGGCACGACGGTCGGCCGCGAGGTGTTCCCGCCGGCTGCCCTGCGCAAGCGTCAGGACTGAGAGCGCGTCAGGACCGGGAGCGGCCGCCGGCCGCCCTGCCAAGGATCTTCACGCCGCTAATCTTCACGCCGCCGGGCCACTGGCTCCGGCGGCGAGCTGCCTCAGCACGAGAAGCGCCGCATCGGCGTCGGCTTCCGCAATGAACAGATGGTCGTGGTAGAAACCCGCCACCGGGTTTACGCCGATGCCCGCCGCTGCCAGCCGCCCGGCGACCGCAGCCATGAACCCGATCGCCTCCAGCGATGACTGCACCGACAGCGTGATCATGCGGCAGGGAAAGACGCCGGCAAGGCCGGCGCGTTCCGCTTCCTCGCGCGGCAGCACCAGCGTGGTGCCTTCCGCCTCTTCCATGCGCATCACGGGGTTGAGCCCGGCCGGCGGGAGCTGGCCCGCCGGCAGAGCGACATAGACGAAGACCGGCCCGCCGATGCGTGCATCGAGCGATGCCACGAGGCGGGCGAGGTCTCGCTCTCCGGGAGGTGTCGCGTCTGGTGGTGCTGTCACGGAAGCTTTTCCCGGGCAGGAGGCGCCGGCCCCGGCGGGTCGGTCAGACCTCGTTTGCCGGGGCCGACTGCAACTGATTGTAGTTGGCGATGCCGATTGCTTCTATCAGGCTGGTCTGGGTTTCCAGATAATCGACGTGGCCTTCCTCGTCCTTCAGGATCTTTTCGATGATCTCCATCGAAACATAATCCTCTTTCTCACGGGCCAGCGCGCGGGCCTCGCGATAGAGGGCGACGGCTTCGTATTCGGCGGCCAGATCGTTGGCCACGACTTCGCGCAGGGTGCCGGCGATCTTCAGCGGCGGAATCACCTGCAGATCCGGAATGCCGCCAAGGAAGATGATGCGCTTCATCAGCGTGGTGGCGTGGTCCATCTCCTCCAGCGCCTCCTCATATTCCTTCTTGGCCATGCGGGTGTGGCCCCAGTGGCTGAGCAGCGTGGAGTGCAGCCAGAACTGGTTGAAGGCGGCGTGCTCGTGGCGCACGGCGCGATTGAGGATATCGATGATGGCCGGATCGCCCTTCATGGCCTGCTCTCCTGGCGGATGGCGCCTGCCGGCACCGTGTCGCTGTTTGTTTATGCGGTCTTTTTTTAGTCTGATTATGGTCTCGGCGTAAACACCGCCCGGCTGCGACAGGTATGCGGCGCAGGGCGCTCTTGCCGCCACCCGGCCAAGGGGCCATCCTCCGCTCTCACGTGGGGCTTGCGAAAATGCCGGCCGGGCAGGGGCGGACAGGGACGGATGACGGGCGTGGCGACGGAAACAGCAAGCTTTCGGATCGGACGGGGAACCGGGCTGGGTGCCGCGTTGCTGGTGCTGCTGGCCGTGCCGGGCGGCTGCCAGACGATGGCGGAGCCGGTGCCCGAGCCTGTCTGGCTTTCCTCATCCGGCGCGGCGGGCGGGCCGGCCGCCGAAAAGGCGGCTGCTGCCTGCCTTGCCAGCACGCAGGCGCTGGCGGCGGCAGGCGGACCGGGTCTTCAGGTGACCGGCCAGTTGCGCAACGCCGGGCTCGATTATCTGGCCGGCCTCCGGCAGGACACGCTGATCGTGGCAATGCGGGACTGTATGGCCGGCAAGGGCTTCCACCTTCAGGGCGTGCCGTCATCGCGCACGGGCGCGGTCTGAGGATCGGTTCCGGCCGGTGCGGCAAGCCGGGCGGAACAGGCGAGCCCCAGCGCCTGCGCGATGGCGCCGACGGGCATGCCGCGCGGCACCGCCACCCACGCACCCGGCCGTGTGCCGCCGATGGCCATGACGGCGCGGCCGGGGCAGATGCCGAGGCACTTGACCGGCACCACCATCAGCGGCGCATTTCTCTTCCGGCCGCCCTTGAAGGGCTTCCTGTCGGGCGGCGCGACCGCGGCCGCGGCCTGCGTCAGGGCGCGGTCCAGCGGCATGTCGCCATCCGGTCCGAAGCCGCCCTTGCATTTCTTCAGGCACTTGGCGCACACCAGCACCAGATCTTCTGTCGCGGCAGCGATGGTCTTTGCCTTGCCGTGTTTGCCCGCGCCCATGTTCCTGCCCTCCCGGCTCATGCCTCGTTCATATAAGCCGGCTTCCCGGCAAGGGGGAGGGCTCCGGGAGAAGGGCGGCGCCCCGCTTTCGAGGTTGCCATGGTCCACTGGTACACAGCCGATCCGCATTTCGGGCATGCCAACATCATCCGTTATTGCGGTCGCCCGTTCCGGTCCGCGCCGGAGATGGATGCGGCGCTGCTGGCGGCCTATGCGGCGGCTGTCGGGCCCGACGACGACCTCTGGGTGATCGGCGATCTCTGCCTCGGCGATTATCTGCGGGACGATGCCGCGCTTGGCCGCCTGTTCGCTGCCCTGCCGGGGCGCAGGCATCTCGTGACCGGCAATCACGACAGCGCGGCCGTGACCGGATTGCCATGGGACAGCGTGCGGGACATTGCCGAAATAGACGATGGCGGCGTGCGGGCGGTGCTGTGCCATTATCCGCTGATGACATGGCCCGGCGCCCGCGAGGGTGCGGTGCATCTGTTCGGCCACGTGCATCACAACTGGGCGGGCACCCGCCTCAGCATCAATGTGGGCGTGGATCAGTGGGCCTTCGCACCCGTCCGCATGGAAGACATTCTTGCCCGAGCCCGCACGCTGCCGGTCAGCCTCTACTGGGAGCAGCTTGAGCCCGGCGCCCGGATGGCGCTGCCGCGGGCCGGCGCGCTGACCTGAGTGTTTCGAGACCGCGGCGAGGCCGGTCAGGCAGACGGCGTTCCGGCCGGCTTGTGCTCGTGCAGCCATTTTACGAAGGCTGCCGCCGGCATCGGGCGGGCGAACAGCCAGCCCTGTCCGAACTCTACGCCGTGGTCGAGAAGGTAATTGCGCTGCGTCTCGTTCTCGATGCCTTCGGCAACGCAGGCCAGCCCCAGTGCCTGCGCCATGCCGATGATGTGGTCGCGGTCGCCCTTGAACACCGGCACGCGGCTG
>DAIPYB010000402.1:0-3402 GCA_036782955.1 Pseudoxanthobacter sp.
GATGCGGCCGTGCGCCAGCAGCCGCAGCAGCGGGCTGAACGGCTGGCTCAGCGTGAGCACCACGGTGTGGTCGTCCGGCGTGTCGATCTTCTGCAGGTAGCGATAGGTGGTCTGGACGTTGGAGGCGGTGATCGGATCGTAGAATTCGAAATTCTTGTCCCAGCCGCGACGGATGTTGAAATCGACGGCGGCGGCGTTGAAATCCGTGCCATCGTGGAACTTCACGCCCTTGCGCAGGTGGAAGGTGTAGACCTTGCCGTCTGGCGAAATCTCCCATGATTCCGCCAGCGCCGGAATGACCGGCGGCGCCGGCTGGTCGTTGCCGGATTTGGTCAGGTCTTCCGTCACCAGCGGTTCGAAGATGTGGCGGGTGATGCGATAGGTTTCCCAGCCGAGTTCGCGGCCGGGATCGAGCTGGGTGATTTCCGCGTTCTGGCCAACCACGAGCGTGCCGCCGGCAACGGGCGCTTCGGCGGCGATGGCCGGGGCGGCACCGAGCGCGCCGATGAAGCCGGTCAGCAACGCTGCCGTGCGCAGGAGTTCGGAAAGCTTCATCGCGTCCTCATCGCAGGGAAAATGGTCGGTGCGGCACATCCGGCGGCCGGGAGGGTGGCCGGGTCCGCGGGCATTCCGCCTGACCCAAGCCTAGGCAGCCCGCCCGGTGCTCTGAAGGCATGATCGGAACGAAAAGGCGACGTGCGGAGTTTTCGTCGCTATGTCTTGCGATGGAGGGATGAAATGGTTTCTCAACCGGCTGTGCGGTGGGCCATGCTTGTCCTGCGATGAGTCGCCGAACGTGGATTATGGAATTATGATCATCCATACCCAAGCCGAGGCTGCCTTTGACCGCTCTTCCCGCTTCCACATATGACAAGGGCCCCATGCGGGGCCCCTGATCGTCTGTCGCCGGGTTCTGGTCCGCACCGGCGGTGCCACCCGGCCGGGAAAGTTCTCGTCAGCGTTCGAGAAACTTGCTGAGGAACCGCTTGGTGCGTTCCTCGCGCGGGGCGGAGAACAACTCGTGCGACGGGCCTTCCTCGACGATCACGCCGCCGTCGAAGAACACGGTGCGGTCGGCGACATCGCGGGCGAAGCTCATCTCGTGGGTGACGATGACCATGGTGCGCTTTTCCGCGGCAAGGTCGCGGATGGTGGCCAGCACCTCGCCCACCAGTTCCGGGTCGAGCGCGGAGGTGGGCTCGTCAAACAGGATCACGTTGGGCTGCATGGCGAGCGCGCGGGCAATGGCCACGCGCTGCTGCTGACCGCCGGAAAGCTGGCTCGGATAGGCATCCGCCTTCTCCTCCAGCCCCACACGCTTCAGCAGCGCCCGGCCGCGCGCCTCGGCCTGCCCGCGCTTCTCGCCCTTCACCACCACCGGCCCTTCGGTGACGTTGCCGAGGGCCGTGCGATGGGGAAACAGGTTGAAGTTCTGGAATACGAACCCGACCTCCAGCCGCAGCGCGCGGATGGCGTGCTTCTGGCTGCCCGCCGGCCGGTCGGCATCGATGGTGATGTCGCCGACGCGGATGCTGCCCCCGGTCGGGGTTTCCAGATAGTTCAGGCAGCGCAGGAAGGTGGTCTTGCCAGAACCGGAAGGCCCGACCACCGCCACCACCTCGCCCTGCCCGATGGAAAGGTCGATGTGGCGGATGACCTCGTGATTGCCGAACCGTTTGCTGAGCCCCTTCACCTCGATCATGCTCATGCGCTGTGCCTCCGGCTGTGACGGTTGGCCCGCGCCTCAAGGCGGTCCTGCACGAAGGCGAGCACGGTGGAGATGATCCAGTAGATGCCGGCTGCCGACAGGTACATGGAGAAGATGTCGAAGGTGCGCGCGGTCACCAGCTGCGCCTCGCGGAACAGCTCGGGCACCTGAATGGTGGCGGCGAGCGAGGTATCCTTGATCAGGCTGATGAAGCTGTTGCCGAGCGGCGGCAGCGCGGTGCGGGCGGCCTGGGGCACGATGACCCGGTGAAGGATCTGCCAGCGGTTCATGCCGATGACCGTGCCGGCCTCCCACTGGCCGTTGTCGATGGCGCCGATGGCGCCGCGCAGGATTTCGGACGAGTACGCCCCCACGCTGAGCGAAAAGCCGATCAGCGCCGCCGTCAGCGGCCCCAGCGTGATGCCGAATTGCGGCAGGCCGTAATAGATGAGGAAAAGCTGCACCAGAAGCGGGGTGCCGCGGATGAACGAAACATAGAAGCGCGCCACATGCGTGGCCACCGGCACCGCCTGAAGGCGGACGATGGCCACCATAAAGGCAAGAGCCAGACCGATTGCCATGCTGGCGACGCCGAGGCCGATGGAATAGAGCGCACCCCTGAGCAGGAAAGGAAGGGACTGGACGACGAGATCGATGGAATCTGAAAGACCGAAATCCATGGCGGGCGCCTGACAGTTCTGTTGCAGCCGGCGATCAGGGCTGGCGGGTTACGTCGATGCCGAACCACTTCTCGGAGATCTGGCGCAGGGTGCCGTTCTCCCGCAGGGCGCGGATGGCGTCGTCGACGGCCGCCAGCAGATCCGGGTCTTTGGGCAGCGCCACGGAAACGCTCTCCACGTCGAAGGCGGTGCCGACGAGCTGGAACTGCTTCGGGTTCTTCTGCACGATGTCGGCGCCGACGAGGCGGTCGTTGAGAATGGCGTCGATGCGGCCCGACCACAGGTCCTTGTAGGGAGTGACGTTGTCGTCATAGGTCTGCGGCTGGGCGGTGGGCACGTTCTTGACCAGCCAGCGGCCGTAATTGGTGCCAAGCCCGGCGGCCACCTTCTTGCCGGCCAGATCCTGCGGCGTCTCGATATTCTTCGGATTGCCCTTCTTCACGATGATCTGGATGCCGGAGAAGGAATAAGGGATCGAGAAATCGAACAGCTTTGCACGTTCGTCGGTGCGGCCGACCTGATTGATGACGGCATTGACGCGGCCGGACTGCAGCGCCCCCAGAAGACCGCTCCAGTTATAAAGCTGGAAATCCGGCTTCAGCTTCAGTTCCTCGGCAAGCGCGCGGCCGAAATCCACCTCGAAGCCGGTCAGGTTGCCCTTGTCGTCCTGAAAATTGAAGGGCGGATAGGTGCCCTCGACGCCGATGATGAACTTTCCGCTGGCGCGGATGCGGTCGTAGATCGTGCCGGCTTCGGCCTGCGCGACGCCGAGAACGGCGACGGCGCCCACAAGCAGAGCCGCGCCGGCGCGGCCGATGCCGCGCAGGGTGTTGGACATGAACATGGCCGGATGCTCCCACGGAGGGGTTGAGGAAAGGGCGCCCGGCCGCGAACCGGATGCGGCGCGGGCATCGAACTCGGGCGCGCGGGCCGGCCGGGCACGATCGCAGTCGCCATCGGGCGACGCGTCGCGGCAGGCCGTTATGCCCGGTCGGAAGACAAGGAATGAACCGG
>DAIPYB010000403.1:0-3399 GCA_036782955.1 Pseudoxanthobacter sp.
GAACTGGCTCCACGACAATCTGGCTCCCGGCGCCAGCCTGAGGGCGACGCTGCCAATGGGCGAGTTCACCTGCGTCCATGCGCCGGCGCCGAAATATCTGTTCCTGTCCGGCGGTTCCGGCATCACCCCGCTGATGTCCATGACGCGGACCCTGACGGATCTGGGCGAAGGGCGCGACATCGTTTTCGTCCATGCGGCGCGCTCGCCGGCCGACATCGTCTTCCGCGACGAGCTGGCCACCATGGCGCGGCGCAATGCCGGCCTGCGCGTGACCCACGTGTGCGAGGCCGACAGCCCGTTCGAGCAATGGGGCGGGCATCGCGGCCGCCTCACGCCGGCCATGCTCGCCGCCATTGCGCCCGATCTTGCGGCACGCGAGGTGTTCGTCTGCGGCCCGGCGCCGTTCATGGCCGCGGTGCGGACCATGCTGAAGGAAATGGGGCACGACCCGACGCGCTATCACGAAGAAAGCTTCACCTTCGAGGACCTGCCGCTGTCCGTTCAGGCCGATGTCGCGGAGGCGGAGGCAGGTCTGGAAGCCGCGCCGGCAGTGCCCGTCTACCGCGTCGAATTCACCCGCACCCGCCGCTCCATCGAATGCCCGGCCGACATTCCCATTCTTGAGGCCGCGCGCCGGGCCGGGGTGCGTCTGCCGTCGTCGTGCGCGAAGGGCGTGTGCGGCACGTGCAAGTCGAAGATCGCGTCCGGCACGTTCGTGCAGGCGGAAACCGGCGGTATTCGCCCGCGCGAAATCGCGGCCGGCATGGCGCTGCTGTGCTCGGCCCGTGCCACCTCCGATCTGGTGATCGACCGCTGAAGAACGGCCGGGACCGGCCTCCGGTCCCTGCACCCAGAAAATCCGGCCTGCCGCCCGCCACGATGGCGGCGCGGCGGATGCGGCCGCGCCGCATCAACGTCTGACATGACGGAGTTTTCGCCTTGATCGCCAATGCCGATGCGCTCCTGAAGCCCCTCACCATCAAGGGGCTCACCATCCGCAATCGCGTGATGAGCACTTCGCACGCACCCGGCTATGGCCGAGATGGCAAGCCGCAGGAGCGCTATCAGCGCTACCACGAGGAAAAGGCGCGCGGCGGCATCGGCCTGACCATGTTCGGCGGCTCGTCGTCGGTCGCCCCCGACAGCCCGGCCGCACCGTGGAACCAGGTGTCGGTCGCCGACGACAGCGTCGTGCCGTTCTTCCGGCAGTTTTCCGAGCGCGTGCATGCCCATGGCGCGAAGATCATGGTGCAGCTCACCCACATGGGCCGCCGCACCCGCTGGGATACCGAAAACTGGCTGCCCACCGTTTCCTCATCTCCGCGCCGCGAGCCGGCCTCGCGCTCGATTCCCAAGGCGCTTGAGGCGGAGGACATTGCCCGCATCGTCGACGATTTCGCCGAGGCCGCCCGCCGCTGCAAGGAAGGCGGGCTCGACGGCTGCGAAATTTCGGCTGCGCACGGCCACCTCGTCGATCAGTTCTGGTCGCCGTCGGTCAATCAGCGCACCGACAAATATGGCGGCTCGCTGGAAAACCGCCTGCGCTTCGGCTTCGAGGTGCTGGAGGCGATGCGTGCGGCGGTGGGCGACGATTATGTCATCGGCATGCGCATGTCCGGCGACGAACTGATTGCCGACGGGCTTTCCCACGAGGACTGCCTCACCATCGCCACCGAATATGCCCGCCGCGGCCTCGTCGATTTCCTCAACATCGTCGGCGGGCAGGCCCGCGATGAGATGTCCCACGCCATCTCGCTGCCCAACATGTCGTTCCCGGTGGCGCCGTTCCTCTACCTGCCCTCCGCCATCAAGCGCGAGGTGGATGTGCCGGTGTTCCACGCCCAGCGCGTGACCGATCTGGCCACCGCCGCGCGGGCCGTGGCCGAGGGCCATGTCGACATGGTCGCCATGACGCGCGCCCACATTGCCGACCCGCATCTCGTCCGCAAGCTCACCGAGGGCCGCGAGGACGATATCCGCCAGTGCGTCGGCGCCGGCTATTGCATCGACCGCATCTACACCGGCGGCGATGCGCTCTGCCTGCAGAATGCCGCGACCGGTCGCGAAGGCACCATGCCGCATGTCATTCCAAAGGCCGGCAAGGCGAAGAAGGCGGTTGTCGTCGGCGCCGGCCCGGCCGGCCTTGAGGCGGCGCGCGTGCTGGCCGAGCGCGGCCATAGCGTGGTGCTGTTCGAAAAGGCGGCCCGGATGGGCGGCCAGATCAACATCGCCGCGAGCGCCGGCTGGCGCGAGGCGCTGTCGGGCATCGCCCGCTGGCTCATCGGGCAGGTGACGCGCCTTGGGGTGGACGTGCGCCTCGGCACCGAGGCCACCGAGGCCGCCATTCTGGCCGAGAAGCCGGATGTCGTCATCGTCGCCACCGGCGGCCTGCCTTCCAGGGGGCATGCGCCGGGCGCCGAAAAGGCCGTGACGACGTGGGATGTGCTGACCGGCGCGGTGGAACTGTCCGGTTCGGTGCTGCTTTACGACGAGATGGGCCAGCACAACGCGGCCTCCACGGCCGAGCAGATCGCCCGCCGCGGCGCCCTCCTGGAGATGGTGACCCACGACCGCTGGATCGCGGCCGAGGTCGGCACCACCAACCAGCCGATCCACTATCGCGAACTCTACCGGCTCGGCGTCGTCCTGACGCCCAACATGGAACTGGCGGAGATCTATCCGGAAGGCAACCGGCTGGTGGCCGTGCTGCGCAATACCATGACCGGATCGGAGGAAGAGCGCATCGTCGACCACATCGTGGTGGAACACGGCACGCTGCCCGTCGACAGGCTCTATTTTGGCCTGAAGGACGGTGCCGCCAACCGCGGCGTGACCGATCTCGAAGCCCTCATCGCCGGCCAGCCGCAGCATGAAGCCCCGCCCGGCGGCTATGTGCTCTATCGCATCGGCGACGCGGTCGCCGGGCGCAACATCCATGCCGCCATCTACGATGCGCTCCGGCTCTGCAAGGATCTGTGATGGGCCTCGCCTTCGCACTCCTGATCTGGCTGGTGGCCGCCGTTGCCGCCTTCCGGATCGCCGGCCGCGTGCGGCTGTGGCGCGCGGGCCGGCCGGCAGCCGTTGATTGGCGGGCCGGCCTTGCCGCGGTGCCGCGCCGCTACCTGAAGGACGTGCACCACGTGGTGGCGCGCGATGCCTTCACCGCCCGCATGCATATGCTCGCCGCAGGCGGGCTGCTGGCGGGGGCCGGGCTGGCGGCTCTGGCGCTGTGCCCGCTGCTGGCAGGCTCATCGCTATGGTGGCTGCTGGACGCCGCGGCCTTCGCACTCGCTATTGCGGGTGCTCGCATGGCGGCCATGCGCCGGGCGCCCCGACCCGCGCGGCTTT
Source organism: Pseudoxanthobacter sp. (assembly GCA_036782955.1). Lineage (GTDB taxonomy): Bacteria > Pseudomonadota > Alphaproteobacteria > Rhizobiales > Segnochrobactraceae > Pseudoxanthobacter. The sequence goes on from DAIPYB010000403.1 coordinate 3,349, forward strand.
CCGGCGGCAGCTTTCAGCGTCTGCCTGGCTGGCTTGCCGCCTTTGCCGTCG
>DAIPYB010000404.1:0-3396 GCA_036782955.1 Pseudoxanthobacter sp.
CGACGCGCGGATAATAGACTTCGTTCAGAATGCCGTGGCTGATGGTGAACCACACCCGGCTCGCGGCGGTGAGCGCGGTGCCGACGGCGCTTTTCGCGCTGGAGGTCCAGCGGGCCTCGGTGCCCGGCCAGCCGGGGGGATCGAACGGCGAAAGGGGCGGTTCACCGGTGCCGGCCATGGTCATGTCGCTCCCGTGGGCCGCGGGTCGGTGCCGCGGCGAATCTTCTTGTGTCTCGAGACGATCACCGAAACCCCGCGCGGGCAAGGGGACAGGCGCGGTGGCGGACAGCTGGCAAGGACGGCTGGCAAAGGCGGCCGGCATGGCGGTTGCGCGGGCGGGCCGGGTGGTGTCACATGCGCTCCGGCGGCCGGCGGGCCTTGAGGGAGTGCAGCGCGTGGAACTGGGAATCGTCGGCCTTGGCCGCATGGGCGGCAACATCGCACTGCGGCTCATGGATGCCGGCCACACGATCGTGGCCCATGATGTGAACTCCGGGGCCGTTGCCCGCCTTGCCGCGGCAGGTGCCATTCCGGCTGCCGATCTGGCGGCGCTGGTGGCCGGGCTTGCCGCGCCGCGCGCGGTGTGGGTGATGCTGCCGGCGGGAGACATCACCGAGGCGACCGTCGATGCTCTCGCCGGCCTGCTGGCGCCGGGCGACTGCATCATCGATGGCGGCAACACCTTCTACAAGGATGATATCCGCCGCGCCGCCGCGCTGCGGGAGAAGGGCATCGACTATATCGACGTCGGCACTTCGGGCGGCGTCTGGGGCCGCGAGCGCGGCTATTGCATGATGATCGGCGGGCCGCAGGCGGCGGTAAGCCGGCTGGACCCGTTGCTGGCGGCCCTTGCCCCCGGTGCTGGCGAAGTGGCCCGCACACCGGGCCGCGAAGGGCGCGATCCGCGCGCCGAGCAGGGCTATATCCACACCGGCCCGGCCGGCTCCGGCCATTTCGTGAAGATGATCCACAACGGCATCGAATATGGCCTGATGCAGGCCTATGCCGAGGGCTTCGATATTCTGGCCAACAAGAATTCTCCGGCCCTGCCGGAGGCCGAGCGTTATGACCTGAACGTGGCTGATATCGCAGAGGTCTGGCGGCGCGGGTCGGTGGTGTCGTCGTGGCTTCTGGATCTGGCCGCCATCGCGCTTGCCGAAAACGACACGCTGTCCAACTACGAGGGTTCCGTAGCCGATTCCGGCGAAGGCCGCTGGACGGTATTCGCCGCAGTCGAGGAGGCGGTCTCCGCCGATGTGCTGACCGCGGCCCTTTATGCCCGCTTCCGCTCTCGCCGCGACCACACCTTCGGCGAGCGCCTGCTTTCGGCGATGCGCTTCCAGTTTGGTGGCCATGCCGAGCAGACCGGCGGATCGTGATCCAATAAACCCGTTCAACAGATAAGGTTCCGGACGCCCATGGCGAACCCTGCCTCTCCCGCCGCGCTGAAGGCGCCCTCCGAACGCATTTCGCTGGTCGTCTCCGACGTGGACGGAACGCTGATCGCCACCGACAAGTCGCTGCCAGCGGCGACACTGGCGGCAGCCGCCAAGCTGCGGGCGGCGGGCGTGGAACTGGCGCTCGTTTCCAGCCGGCCGCCGCGGGGCATGGTGCCGCTGGTGGAGGCGCTGGACGTGCCGGTGTTCGGCGGTTTCAACGGCAGCGCCATCCTGAAGCGCGACCTGACGCTTCTGGAACAGACCCTGCTGCCGGAAGCCGCGGCCCGCGCCACGGTCGGCCATCTCGCCGCACGCGGTCTGGAAATCTGGGTCTTCAGCGGCACGGAGTGGTTCATCACCGATCCGGACGGCGAATATCGCCCGCTGGAGGAACACACGGTGCGTTTTCCGCCGACCGTGGTGGCGGAATTCGGTGCGCAGATGGGCACGACAGCAAAAATCGTCGGCGCCTCCAGCAACTTCGCCCTCATCGCCGAGGTCGAGGCAGAGCTTCAGGCGTTGCTGGGGGCCTCGGCCTCCGCCCACCGCTCGCAGAACTATTATGTCGATATCACTCCGCCGGCGACCGACAAGGGCCACGCCGTGCGCCGCATCGCCTCCCTGCTGGGCCGGCCGCTGGAGGAGGTGGCGACCATCGGTGACATGGGCAACGATGTGCCGATGTTCGGCGTCGGCGGGCTCGCCATCGCCATGGGCAACGCTTCCGACGCGGTCAAGGCCGCAGCCCATGTCGTGACAGGCCACAACGATGCCAACGGTTTTGCCGAGGCGATGGAGCGCTTCGTGCTGCCGCGCGCGCCGGCGCGGGCCTGACGGGGCGGGTGGGAAGCACGCCGCCTTGCCCCGCCGCCTCGCATTGACTTGACCCGGCGGCAGTGCGATGGAGGCCGGCTGGCTGCCGCGCGGCCGGTCGCATGCGATGCCGCCCGGCGGCGCCGCGCCGGCCCGCGGAAGACGGCAAACACGCGGCAGACCGGTCGTTCAAGGCCGGCCGGCGGCTGCACTGGCCGCCAGGATTGGAAACGGGCTCGGGAATGGTTTTCAGCGATCCGCTGTTCCTGTTCGGCTATCTGCCGGCGTTCTTCGTCATCTATTATCTGATCGCGGACCGGTTCCGTAACCTGTTCATCGCTCTGGCGAGCCTTGGCTTCTATATCGCCGGCGAGCTCAGGTTTTTCTGGGTGCTGCTGCTCTCTGTGGTGCTCAACTATGCCGTCGGTCTCGCCATCGAGTTCTGGGGCCGGCGGGGCGAGGGCAAGCAGGCCGGCCGAACGCCGCTGGCGATGCCGCTGCTGCTTGTCGGCGTGCTCGGCAACCTCGCCATCCTTGGCTATTTCAAATATATTTTCTTCTTCACGCACAATGTCTCCGCGCTGGAAGAAATCCTGGGCGTGGGGCCGCACATTCCGATCGTGCAGCAGGTGCTGCCGCTGGGCGTTTCGTTCTTCACCTTCCAGGGTATTTCCTATGTGGTGGACGTCTATCGCGGCGATGTCCGGCCCACGCGCAGTCTGGTGAAGTTCTCGGCCTATAAGCTGCTGTTTCCCCAGCTCATCGCCGGCCCGATCGTGCGCTATGCCGAGGTTTCCGCCGAAATGGGCGGGCGTTCGGTGTCGCCGGCGCTGGCGATGGAGGGTGTCCACCGCTTCATCACCGGTCTGGCGAAGAAGGTGCTGCTGGCGGATAATTTCGCGCTTGCCGCCGATGGCGTGTTCGGCGCGCCGGCCGCCAGCCTGACGCCCGGCGCGGCTTGGCTGGGCGCAATCTGCTATGCCCTGCAGATCTACTTCGATTTCTCCGCCTATTCCGACATGGCTATCGGCCTAGGCCGGATGATGGGGTTCCATTATCCGGAGAATTTCAACTACCCTTATATTGCTACCTCGGTGCGGAATTTCTGGCGGCGCTGGCACATGACGCTGACGCGCTGGTTCAC
>DAIPYB010000405.1:0-3371 GCA_036782955.1 Pseudoxanthobacter sp.
CAGAACACCCGTATTGTGGCTCTGCTCACCCAGCTCGACGATGTGCGCACCACGCTCGGTAATCTCAACGCCAATACGCCGAAGGGCTCGTTCGATGGCCCGGCCCGGGCCTACACCATCGATTCCAACGACCAGATGCAGTCGGTGGAAGAATACCTGAATTCCGTCATCGCCTATCGTGACGGCGCGCCGGTGCGCCTTTCCGACGTGGCGAGCGTGGTGGAGGCCTCCGAGAACCGGGCGCTGGCAGCGGCAATCGGCAACCAGCCGGCCATTGTGCTCACGGTTCAGCGCCAGCCCGGCGCCAATGTCATCGCGGTCGCCGACCGCATCAAGGCACTGCTGCCGTCCATCGAGGCGGCCATGCCGCAGTCGGTCAAGGTCACCCTCGTGACCGACCGCACCGCGTCCATCCGGGCTTCGGTGCGCGATGTCGGCTGGGAACTGGCGCTGGCCGTTGCTCTGGTCGTGCTGGTCATTTTCCTGTTCCTGCGCAATCTGCCGGCCACCATCATCCCCAGCCTCTCCATTCCGCTGTCGCTGGTGGGTGCGCTCGGCATCATGTACCTGTGGGGCATGTCCATCGACAACCTGTCGCTGATGGCCCTGACCATTGCCACCGGCTTCGTGGTGGACGATGCCATCGTCGTCATCGAGAACATCGCCCGCTATCTGGAAAAGGGCCTATCGCCACTCGAAGCGGCGCTGGAAGGCTCGGCGCAGATCGGTTTCACCATCATTTCCCTGACCGTGTCCCTGATCGCGGTGCTGATCCCGCTGCTGTTCATGGGCGACGTGGTGGGGCGCCTGTTCCACGAGTTCGCGATCACGCTGGCTGTGACCATCGTCATTTCCGCTCTCGTCTCGCTCACCCTTGTGCCGATGCTGTGCGCGCGCATGTTGAAGACGCCGCCGAAGGAGCACCACGACGGCCTGTTCGACCGCATCACCGCGTTCTACGCCCGCCTTCTGGATGTCGTTCTTGCCCACCAGACGGTGACGCTGCTGGTTGCCACCGCCACCGTTGCGGTCACGGTGGCCCTCACCATCGCCATTCCCAAGGGCTTCTTTCCCGTTCAGGACACCGGCATCCTGCAGGGCGTGACGCAGGCCGACCAGACGGTGTCGTTCAGTGCCATGCTCGCCCGCCAGCGGCAGGTCGTGGAGGCCGTGCGTGCCGATCCGGATGTGGAGAGCGTGCTCTCCTTCATCGGCGCCGACGGCACCAACGCCACCCTCAACACCGGCAGGCTCATCATCAACCTGAAGCCGAAGGAAGAACGCACGGCTTCAGCTTCCGAAATTGGTACCCGGCTGCGACGGGAAACAGCCGATATCGCTGGCATTACGCTATTCACCCAGCCGGTTCAGGATCTGGCGATCGATGCCAATCCCGGCGCGGCACAATATCAGTTCGTGCTCGACAGCCCGAACGCCGCCGATCTGGAACACTGGGCACCGCGCCTCGTCAGCGCCCTGAAGGAAGTTCCGGTTCTGGCCGATGTCGCCAGCGACCAGTCGGCGAACGGTCTGGCGGCCTATATCACCATCGACCGCGCCACCGCAGCGCGCTTCGGCATCACGCCGGCGACCATCGACAACGCGCTCTACGATGCTTTCGGCCAGCGTATCGTTTCCACCATCTTCACGCAGGCCAACCAGTATCGCGTGATCCTCGAGGCCGATCCCGGTCTCGCCAACAGCCTTGCCGCCCTCGACAGCGTCTACCTGCCCTCCTCCACCTCCTCTACCGGCCAGGTGCGGCTGACATCGGTGGTGCAGGTGGACGAGCGGCCGGCGCCGCTGCTGATCTCCCATCTGGGCCAGTTCCCGTCCGTCACGATCTCGTTCAATCTGGCGCCCGGAACCTCGCTCGGCGCGGCGGTCGGTGCCATCGAAGCCGTCGCACAGGATATCGGCCTGCCGGAGAGCGTGGGGCTGCATTTCGAGGGCGCGGCGGCAGCCTTCAAGTCCGCCCTTTCCAACGAACTCGTGCTGGTGATCGCGGCGGTCGTGGCGATGTATATCGTGCTCGGCGTGCTCTACGAGAGCTTCATCCATCCGATCACCATTCTCTCCACCCTGCCCTCCGCCGGCATGGGTGCGCTGGTGGCGCTGTGGTGGGCCGGCAAGGAACTGGATATCGTCGCGGTCATCGGCATCGTCCTGCTGATCGGCATCGTGAAAAAGAATGCGATCATGATGATCGACTTCGCGCTCGATGCGGAACGCAGCGAGGGCAAGAGCCCCCGCGAGGCCATCCGGCAGGCTTGCCTGCTGCGCCTGCGTCCGATCCTGATGACGACCTTCGCCGCGCTGTTCGCCGCCCTGCCGATGATGCTGGGTTCCGGCGTCGGTTCGGAACTGCGCCAGCCGCTCGGCCTTGCCATCGTCGGCGGTCTTATCGTCAGTCAGGTGCTGACGCTGTTCACCACGCCGGTCATCTATCTCGCCTTCGCCCGCCTTGCCCGTGTGCTCGGCCGGCGTGCGGCGGCGGACACCGCGGCATGAGGGGCGCGCGGGCATGAACATCTCCGCTCCCTTCATCCGCCGGCCGGTCGCAACCACCCTGCTGACGATCGCCATCGTCATCGCCGGCCTCATTGGCTATCGCCAGCTTTCGGTTTCGCCGCTGCCGCAGATCGATTTTCCCACGATCATGGTGCAGGCCGCCATGCCGGGCGCCAGCCCCGAGACCATGGCCACCAGCGTCGCCGCGGTGCTCGAACGCCATCTCGGCCAGATCGCCGGCGTCAGCGAAATGACCTCGCAGAGTTCGTCCGGCAACAGCCGCGTCATTCTGCAGTTCGACCTGAGCCGCGATATCGAGGGGGCCGCGCGCGACGTGCAGGCAGCCATCAACGCGGCGCAGGCCGATCTGCCGGCGAACCTGCGTTCCACGCCGACTTATCGCAAGTTCAATCCTGCCGACGCGCCCGTCATGATCGTGGCGCTGACCTCGCCCACGCGCGATCGCGGCCAACTCTTCGACACCGCCGCCACCGTACTGCAACAAAAGCTGTCGCAGGTCTCCGGCATCGGCAACGTGGATGTCGGCGGCGCGGCACTGCCGGCCGTGCGGGTGGAACTGAACCCCCATGCCTTGTCCAGCTACGGCATTGCGCTGGAGGACGTGCGCGCGGCCATCGCGGGCGCTAATGCCAACAGCCCCAAGGGCGCCATCGAATCCACCGACCGACGCTGGCAGCTGGCCGCCAACGATCAGGCCGTGAAGGCGGCCGATTATCGCGACCTCGTCATCGCATGGCGCAACGACGCACCGGTGCGCCTTTCCGACGTCGGTGAGGTGGTGGATTCCATCGAGGACGTGCGCAATGCCGGCTTCGTCAACGGCAAGCCCGCCATTCTGC
>DAIPYB010000406.1:0-3364 GCA_036782955.1 Pseudoxanthobacter sp.
TGCGCGCGATCCGCGCCTCGAGATCGCGGCGGGCACCCACGCCGCGCCGCGCCCGGCCTGAGCGGCAGGCGGGGCTTATCCGGCACACACGGTTTTCTGGATGTTTGGAGACGGCACGATGAGCGACAAGACGCCGAACGGGCGCACCCGCCTCAGCCGGGTGGAAGGCGATGCACCCATCGAGGTGTCGTTCGAGTTCTTTCCCCCGAAGACCGAGGAAATGGAAAAGAGCCTCTGGACGGCGATCCAGCGTCTGGCGCCGCTCGGTCCCAGCTTCGTTTCGGTCACCTATGGCGCCGGCGGCTCTACCCGTGAGCGCACCCATGCCACGGTGGCGCGCATCGTGCGCGAAACCGCGCTGAAGCCGGCCGCGCACCTGACCTGCGTGGCCGCCAGCCGCGACGAGGTGGACGACGTCATCCGCAGCTACGGCGAAGCCGGCGTCGGGCACATCGTGGCCCTGCGCGGCGATCCGCCGGAAGGGCCGGGAGCGCCCTACCACCCCCATCCGCAGGGCTACCAGTCCACCGAGGCGCTGGTGGCCGGCATTCGTGCCATCGGCGATTTCGAGGTGTCCGTTTCCGCCTACCCGGAGCGCCATCCGGCGAGCCCCGACTGGCAGACTGAAATCGATCTCCTGAAGCGCAAGGTCGATGCCGGCGCCACGCGGGCGATTACGCAGTTCTTCTTTGAAAACGACCTCTACGATGCCTATGTGGAACGGGTTCGCGCGGCGGGCATCGATATTCCGGTCGTGCCGGGCATCCTGCCGGTGCTGGGACTGACGCAGGTGACGCGCTTTGCCGAGCGCACCGGCGCATCCGTTCCGGCATGGCTGGCGCGGCGCTTCGAGGGGCTGGACGACGACGCTGTGACCCGCCAGCTCGTTTCCGCCGCCGTGGCGGCCGAGCAGGTTCTGGATCTGGTTGACCGCGGCGTCACCGATTTCCATTTCTATACCCTGAACCGGGCCGATCTCGTTTATGCCATCTGCCACCTTCTGGGCCTGCGCCCGAAAGTGGCGGCGGCCGCCTGAGGAGGCGTTGGACCATGACTGTCAAAGCCCATGACGCGGCCTCGGCCGCAAAGCTCGCCGCCGACCTGAAGGCCCTTGCCGAACAGCGCATCCTCGTCATCGACGGCGCCATGGGCACCATGATTCAGGGCCGCCGCTTCGACGAAGCGGCGTTCCGCGGCGCGCGCTTCGCCGACTGGAAGCGGGATCTGAAGGGCAACAACGACCTGCTGATCCTGACCCAGCCGGATGCCATCCGCGAGATCCACGCCGAATATTTCGCCGCCGGCGCCGACATCGTGGAGACCAACACGTTCTCCTCCACCACCATCGCGCAGGCCGATTACGGCATGGAGGCGCTGGCCTACGAGCTGAACCGGGAAGGCGCGCGGCTGGCCCGCGAGGCGGCGGCCGCAGTGGCCACGCCCGACCGGCCGCGGTTCGTTGCAGGCGCAATTGGTCCCACCAATCGCACGGCTTCGATCTCGCCGGACGTCAACGATCCGGGCTATCGCGCGGTCACGTTCGACGATCTGCGTGCGGCCTACGGCGAGGCGGTGCGCGGGCTGGTGGACGGCGGTGCCGATCTGATCCTGATCGAGACGGTGTTCGACACCCTCAACGCCAAGGCGGCGCTGTTTGCGGCCGATGAGGTGTTCGAGGAAAAGGGCTTCCGCCTGCCGGTCATGGTTTCCGGCACCATCACGGACCTGTCGGGCCGCACGCTTTCGGGCCAGACGCCGACGGCGTTCTGGTACTCGGTGCGCCATGCGGGGCTGTTCTCCATCGGCCTCAACTGCGCGCTGGGGGCGAAGGAGATGCGCGCTCACATCGACGAGCTGTCGCGCGTGGCCGATGTGTTCATCTCCGCCTATCCGAACGCCGGTCTGCCGAACGAGTTCGGCGAATATGACGAGAGCCCGGAGGCGATGGCAGCGCTGGTGGGCGAGTTTGCCGGGGCCGGCCTCGTCAACATCGTCGGCGGCTGCTGCGGCACCACGCCGGCCCACATTGCCGCGATCGCGAAGGCGGTCGCGGGCAAGGCGCCGCGCCGGGTGCCCCATCTGGCCCGCAAGATGCGCCTTGCCGGCCTTGAGCCGTTCGAAGTCGCGGCCTGAGGCTGCGCTGAACCTTGCGGCCGGCGCGCTGTGCGCGGCGCCGGCCCCCCGCACCTGACCGGACGGCTCTGCCCGTCCCCTGTCCCGTTTCCTGCCGGAATGCACGCCATGACCGCATCTGTCGCCAGCTTCATCAACGTCGGCGAGCGCACCAACGTCACGGGCTCGGCCCGTTTCCGCAAGCTCATCCGTGAGGGCGATTATGCGGCCGCCCTCGACGTGGCGCGCGATCAGGTGGCCAACGGCGCGCAGATCATCGACGTCAACATGGACGAGGGCCTGCTCGATTCCGAGAAGGCGATGGTCACGTTCCTCAACCTCGTCGCCGCCGAGCCGGATATCGCGCGGGTGCCGGTGATGGTCGATTCCTCGAAGTGGAGCGTGATCGAGGCGGGACTGAAATGCCTGCAGGGCAAGGGCATCGTCAATTCCATCTCGCTCAAGGAAGGCGAAGACTCCTTCATCGCCCACGCGAAGAAGGTGCGCCGCTATGGCGCCGCCGTGGTGGTGATGGCCTTCGACGAGACCGGGCAGGCCGATACCTACCGGCGCAAGATCGATATCTGCAAAAGATCCTATGATATCCTCGTCGAGCGCGTCGGCTTCGATCCGGCGGACATCATTTTCGATCCCAACGTGTTCGCGGTGGCAACCGGCATCGAGGAACATAACAACTACGGCGTCGATTTCATCGAGGCGACGCGCTGGATTCGGCAGAACCTGCCGGGCGCCCATATCTCCGGCGGCGTCTCCAACCTGTCGTTCTCCTTCCGCGGCAACGAGCCGGTGCGCGCGGCGATGCACTCGGTGTTCCTGCTCCACGCCATCCGGGCGGGCATGGACATGGGCATCGTCAATGCCGGCCAGCTCGCCGTCTATGACGACATCGACCCTGAACTGCGCGAGCTTTGCGAAGACGTGGTGCTGAACCGCCGGGCGGATGCGACCGACCGGCTGGTGGAGGCGGCGGCCCGCTTCAAGGGGGACGGTGCGCAGAAGCGCGCAGTCGATCTTTCGTGGCGCGAGGCGCCGGTCGTCAAGCGGCTGGAATATGCCCTCGTCAACGGCATCACCGAGTTCATCGAGGAAGACACCGAGGCGGCGCGGCGCGAGGCGAAGCGGCCGCTGGACGTCATCGAGGGACCGCTGATGAGCGGCATGAACGTGGTCGGCGACCTGTTCGGCGCCGGCAAGATGTTCCTGCCGCAGGTGGTGAAGTCGGCCCGCGTGA
>DAIPYB010000407.1:0-3358 GCA_036782955.1 Pseudoxanthobacter sp.
GCCGCCCGAAAGGAGACGCCCGATGCTGCCTGTTCCCCGTCTCGATTCCGGGACCTACGAGGAAATCCGCACGCTGGCCCGCCGCTTCGCGGAAGCCGAAGTGCGCCCGCTCGCCGAAGAACTCGACCGCGAGGAACGCTTTCCCGCCGCGCTCTACCGCACCATGGGCGGGCTGGGCCTGTTCGGCATTACCGTTCCGGAGGCTCTCGGCGGTGCCGGTCTCGATACCTACGCCTACGCTATCGTCATGGAGGAGTTGTCGCGCGGCTACGCCTCGGTTGCCGACCAGTGCGGGCTGGTGGAACTCGCCGGCACGCTGCTGACCCGCTACGGCACGGCCGGCCAGCAGGCACGTCACCTGCCGGCCCTCATCAGCGCCGAGCGGCTTGCCGCCTACTGCATCACCGAGGCTGAGGCCGGTTCGGATGTTTCCGGCATTCGCACCACGGCGGTCCGCGACGGCGAAGGCTGGCGGCTGTCCGGCGCCAAGCTCTGGATCCACAATGCCCCGGTCGCCGATGTCGGCTTCGTGCTGGCCCGCACCGATCCGGCTGCCGGACACCGCGGCATGTCGATCTTCATCGTCGATCTCAATGCTCCCGGCGTCACGCGCGGACCGAAGGAACACAAGATGGGCCAGCGCGCCTCGCAGGTGGGCGGCCTCACCTTCGATGACGTGGCCCTCGGCCCCGATACCCTGCTCGGCGAGGCCGGGCGTGGCTTCCACATCATGATGAGCGTGCTGGAAAAAGGCCGTGTCGGCATTGCCGCCCTTGCCGTTGGCATCGCCCGCGCCGGGCTTGAAGCTGCCCTCGATTATGCGAAGACGCGCCGGCAATTCGGCACCGCCATCGCCGAGAATCAGGGCATCCAGTGGCTGCTCGCCGACATGGCGAAAGACATCACCGCCGCCCGCGCCCTCGTGCATCAGGCTGCCGTGAGCCTCGACAACGGCACGCCCGCCGGCGCGCTGTGCTCCATGGCCAAGTGCTTCGCCGGCGACATCGCCGTCCAGCGCACCGCCGATGCGGTGCAGATCTTCGGCGGCTCGGGCTATATCCGCGGCGTGGAGGTGGAGCGCCTCTACCGCGATGCCAAGATCACCCAGATCTATGAAGGCACCAACCAGATCCAGCGCACCATCATCGCCCGCGACCTGCTGAAAAACGGGGTCGCCGCATGAGCGCGCCGGGAAAAGCCGCCCTCGTCACCGGCGCCGGCGGCGGCATCGGGCGCGCCGTGGCGCTGGCGCTGGCCGGTGCCGGCTGGGCCGTGGCGGTCAACGGCCTTGGCGACGATGGTCTCGAGGAGACCGCGGCCCTTATCGCGCATGCCGGCGGCCGCGCCGGCATCGCGGCCGGCGACATTGCCGACCTCGCCGGCCATGCTGCCCTGCTCGATGCTGCGGAGGCAGCAGCCGGTCCCCTTACCTGTCTCGTCAACAATGCCGGGGTTTCGGTGCTGTCGCGCGGCGATCTTCTCGACGTAACGCCGGAGAGCTTCGACCGCTGTCTCGCCATCAACACCCGGGGCACGTTCTTCCTGACGCAGGCCTTCGCCCGCCGGCTGGTCAGCAGGCCGGCCACGCCGGAATTGCATCGCTCGGTCGTCACCGTGTCATCGTCCAATGCCGAGGCCATCTCGGTGACACGCGGCGAATACTGCATCTCCAAGGCGGGTCTGGCGATGGCCGCGAAGCTGTTCGCCGTGCGCCTCGCCGCCGACGGCATCGGCTCCTATGACGTGCGTCCCGGCCTGATCGAAACGCCGATGACGGCGAAAGTGAGTGGCGACTATGCCCGCCGCGTTGCAGAAGGGCTGACCCCGCTGCCGCGCCTCGGCACGCCGCAGGATATCGCGGCCATCGTTCTGGCGCTGGCGGAAGGCCATTTCGCCTTCGCCACCGGCCAGAGCATCGCCGCAGACGGCGGCCTGACCCTTCCCCGCTTCTGAGAGGAAAATCCCATGAATAAGCCGCTTTCAGGGCGCGGGCCAACCCTCGTCCTGCCCGCATCCGACGGCAATCTGGCTCCCTACCGTCTCAGCGGCGAACCGCTGCCGACGGTGGCGCCCGCCGCCCCTTTCAGCCGCATCGCCTTTTCCGCCGCCCACGTCGTCGCGGATCCGCTGAAGACCGTGGAACCCGCCCGCGGCTTCGCCATCGATTTTGAGGCGACGCTTGCTTACCGTCGCCACCTCGCCGGGCTGGGTCTCGACATCGCCGAGGCCATGGATACCGCCCAGCGCGGCATGGGCCTGTCGTGGCCACAGGCGCTGGAACTGATCGGTGAGACCGTGGCCGCGCTCGGCGACCGTCCGCAAACACGCATCTTCTCCGGCGTCGGCACCGACCATGTGCAACCGGAAACGATCACCTCGGCGGACGCGGTCGTGGCTGCCTACCTGCAACAGCTTCATGCCGTGCAGGCCCTCGGCAGCGGCGTCATCCTCATGGCAAGCCGGGCACTGGCCCGCGTGGCAAAAGGGCCTGCCGATTACGAGGCCGTCTACGCGAGGGTACTGGCCGAAGCCGACCGGCCGGTCATCCTGCACTGGCTGGGCGAGGCGTTCGATCCGCAGCTTGCCGGCTATTGGGGCACGCCCTGCTTCGACGCGGCACTGGAAACCGTCACCGGCCTGATCGCCGCCCATGCCGACAAGGTCGATGGCATCAAGATCTCGTTGCTCGATGCCGGGGCGGAAATCGCCCTGCGCCGCAGGCTGCCGGCCGGCGTGAGGATGTATACCGGCGACGACTTCAACTATCCTGCCCTCATCCGCGGCGACGATCGCGGCTATTCCCATGCCCTGCTCGGCATTTTCGACTGCATCGCCCCGGCCGCCTCGCTGGCCCTCGCCGCTCTTGCCCGCGGCGATGAAGCCGGGTTCGACCGCATCCTCGCCCCGACGGTTCCCCTGTCACGCACCATCTTCCGCGCACCGACCTATGCCTACAAGACCGGCGTGGTGTTCCTTGCCTGGCTGAACGGTTTCCAATCCCATTTCACCATGCTTGGCGGCGCGCAAGCCCAGCGCGGCATCGGCTATTTCGCAGAAGTCTTCCGCCTTGCCGATCAGGCAGGCTTGCTTGCCGATCCCGATCTGGCGACGCATCGCATGAAGACGCTTCTGGCGCTTCATGGCCTTTCGGGAGAATCGTGATGCGCCGGCTCGATGCCTCGCTGTGCTCCATCAATACCGCCACGCTTGGCTTCCGCGCGCCCATAGAAGACAGCATAGAAGCGGTGGCGCGCGCGGGCTTCGGTGCCATTGCACCCTGGCGGCGCGAGATTGAAGGACAGGACGTTACCCGTATCGCCCGGCACATCCGTGCTGCCGGCCTGTCCGTCTCCGGCTA
>DAIPYB010000408.1:0-3357 GCA_036782955.1 Pseudoxanthobacter sp.
GGTAGAGGTCGATATAGTCGGTCCCGAGCCGCTTCAGCGAGGCGTCGACCTGCTCCATCACGGCTTTGCGTGACAGACCCGATCCGCCGGGGCCGTCATGCATCGGAAAGTTCAGCTTGGTGGCGAGCACGATGTCGTCGCGCCGGGCCAGGCGGGCGATCGCCCTGCCGACGATCTCCTCCGACGTGCCCATGCCATAGACGTTGGCCGTGTCCCAGAAAGTGATGCCGAGGTCCAGCGCCTGCCGGAAAATCGGCTCGGCCGCTTCGTCGGTGCTGAGTGTCCACGATCCATAGCGGCCTGAGCCGAAGCTCATGCAGCCGAGGGCAAGGCGGCTGACTTTCAGGCCCGAATTGCCAAGTCGTGTATATTGCATCGGATCACCTCCCGAATTTCGAAACAGGGTCGCGCCCGCAGCAGCGGTTGCGCTGTTGATCAGACGCGCAGCAGAGTCTTGATCGCGCGCCGTTCGTCCATTGCGCGGTAGCCTTCGGCAACATCGGCGAGCGGCAGTTGCAGGTCGAAAACCCTGCCGGGGTCGATTGTGCGCGTGAGCACCAAATCCATCAGATGGGGCAGGAACCGGCGGACGGGGGCCGGACCGCCGAGCATGCCGGTCTGCGAAAAGAACAGTTGCTGTCCGTCGAACTGCACACCGTGCGGCACACCCACATAGCCGATCATGGCGCCGGGGCGGGCGCACCGGATGGCCTGTTCCATGGATTCGCCCGTGCCCACGCATTCGAGAACCGAGTCCGCGCCGACGCCGCCCGTCAGCGCCCTGATCCGAGCAATGCCGGCTTCGCCACGCTCCGAGACGATGTCGGTCGCGCCGAATTCCAGGGCAAGGTCCTGCCGGGTCTTGTGGCGGCTCATGGCGATGATGCGGCCGGCCTCCATCTGCTTTGCGGCGAGCACGCCCATCAGTCCGACCGCGCCGTCGCCGACCACGACGACGGTCGAGCCGGGCTGAACACGGGCTGCACTGGCGGCGTACCAGCCAGTGCCGAGCACATCCGAGGTCGCCAGCAGGCTCGGGATCAGGTCATCCGGCGGAAGCTCTGCGGTTGCGACCAGCGTTCCATCGGCGAGCGGGACGCGCGCCAGCGGCGCCTGCGCCCCGGTCATGAATTCCCGCTTCTCGCACGACGACTGGAAGCCGAAGCGGCAATGCGGGCAGGTGTTGTCGGAAAGGCAGAAGGAGCCCACGACGAACTGGCCCGGCTTCACCGTGACGACGGCACTGCCGACCGCTTCGACGATGCCGCAATATTCGTGGCCCATGGCCATCGGGCCGGCGATGTCGTTGAGGCCGCGGAAGGGCCACAGGTCGGAACCGCAGATGCAACTCGCCGACAGGCGGATGATGGCATCGGTCGGGTGGATGATCTGCGGCTCGGGGACCTCTTCGCAGCGCACATCGCCCGGTCCATGGAGAATGGTGCCCAACATCAGACGCTTCCTTCTTCGCTCAGGCTTGCGCCGCGCGGCACCCCGGAACCGGGCACCCCGCGCGACAGCCGCCGGCCTTTCACGAGCGATAAGCTAATCATGGGACATTGCGACGATTAGCGGGTATAAATAGCATGGAGCTATGCGGGAGGTTCATGAATGCGGCGCGAAGATCTGGTGGACCTCAACGCTTTCGTCACCGTGGCGGAGGAAAAGAGTTTCACGCGCGCCGCGGCGAAGCTGGGCACGTCCCAATCGGCGCTGAGCCATACGATCCGGCGTCTGGAGACGCAGCTGGGTGTGCGCCTGCTGACCCGGACAACGCGCAGCGTCGCTCCGACGGAGGCAGGCGAGCGGCTGCTCGGCACCCTGCGGCCGGCACTGGAGAGTATCAGCGCCAGACTCGACTCCCTGAGCGAACTGCGGGAGAAGCCGGCTGGGACGATCCGCATCACCACATCGGAGCATGCGGCCGAAACCGTCCTGTGGCCGGCGCTTGAGAAGCTGCTTCCCGGCTATCCCGATATCCATGTCGAGCTGAGCGTCGATTCCCGGCTGACCGACATCGTGGCCGAAAGGTTCGATGCCGGTGTGCGGCTGGGAGAGGCGGTGGCGAAAGACATGATCGCCGCGCGGATCGGGCCTGACGTGCGGATGGTCGTTGTGGGTTCGCCCGCCTATTTCGAAACTCATCCGATCCCGCGCTCGCCTCAGGACCTCGCTGAGCACAACTGCATCAATCTGCGCATGCTGAGCGCCGGCGGCTTCTATGCATGGGAACTGGCGAAGGACGGCCGCGAAGTGCGCGTGCGCGTTGAAGGCCAGCTCGCCCTGAACAGTGTGCGGATGATCATCTGCGCCGCCGTCGCCGGCTTCGGCCTCGGCTTCGTCATGGAAGACCGGGTGACGGATCATCTGGCGGACGGGCGCCTCGTCCGTGTCCTGGAGGACTGGTGCCCGTCCTTTCCCGGCTACTATCTCTATTATCCCAGCCGGCGCCAACCCTCCGCTGCGTTCGCATTGCTGGTGGACGCACTGCGATATCACGGGTGAGGCGAGGGCGGTGTGCCGGCCGCCCGCATCGCGGCATCTGCCTTGCGCTGCATCCTTCCGGCGCCGTCGCTGCTGTGCCGTGCCAACCTTCTTGTGACTGTTCCGCCGGCTTGATCGCAGTCAATGAAACTCACTTGCAATCCGGTGCTGAATGACGACAAGGCTGCCATGCAGGGGTGTGCGTGGCGCTGCGAGATGCGGCAGGGGACCGGGACGAAAAATGCAGGCTGCTGTTGTTCGGGGCGCGGTTGCGGCCTTGCTGCTGGCTGTCACCGTCGGCGCTGCCGGCGCCGAACCGGAGACGCCCGCGCCATTGCCGGCGGCGCCGCGGGAGCAGGCTCTGCAGGCGCTGGGCGCCGATCTGTTCGACGACGTGAACCTGTCGCGGGACCGTACCCAGTCCTGCTCTACCTGCCATATGCCGGATGCCGGCTTTGTCGATGCGCGCATCCTGCCTGCCACCGGCGGCGCGGTTTCGCTGGGCGACGATGGGCGCTCCATCGGCACACGCAATGCGCCGTCCGCGGCCTATGCCCGGTTCAGCCCGCGCTTTCATCGCCGGGCCGACGGACGGTATGTCGGTGGTCAGTTTCTGGACGGGCGCGCGGCCGACCTGACAGAGCAGGCGATGGGGCCGCCGCTCAACCCTGTGGAGATGGGCCTGCCGGACAAGGCAACGGCCGTGGCGCGGCTGCGCGAAAGCCCGGATTATGAGACGCGCTTCCGTGCTCTCTTCGCCGAGGACATTTTCGACGACCACGAGCGCGCCTTCGAGGCCATGGCGAGTGCCATCGCCGCCTTCGAGAAGACGGATGCATTCGCGCCGTTCGATTCACGCTACGACCGCTATCT
>DAIPYB010000409.1:0-3357 GCA_036782955.1 Pseudoxanthobacter sp.
CCCGCCATTCTGCTGATGCTGTTCGCCCAGCCCGGCGCCAACATCATCGAGACCGTGGACCGCGTGCAGGCGGTGCTGCCCCAGCTCAAGGCGGCGCTGCCGGCCGATGTCGATCTGACAGTGGTGGCAGATCGCTCCTCCACCATCCGTGCCTCATTCCGGGAAACCCAGCGCACCCTTGTCATCGCCGTCGTTCTGGTTGTCGGCGTGGTTGTGATCTTCCTCGGCTCCGCCCGCGCTGCACTGGTGCCGGCTGTGGTCGTGCCGGTCTCGATCATCGGCACCTTCGCGGCCATGGCGATGGCCGGCTTCAGCCTCAACAATCTGTCGCTCATGGCTCTCACGATCGCCACCGGCTTCGTGGTGGATGATGCCATCGTGGTGCTGGAGAATATCACCCGACATCTGGAAGCCGGCCAGAGCCGGCTGAACGCGGCGCTTTCCGGCGCGCAGGAGGTGGGCTTCACCGTCCTTTCCATGAGCCTGTCGCTCATCGCCGTCTTCCTGCCGCTTCTGGTGCTCGGCGGCATCGTCGGGCGTATCTTCGAGGAGTTTTCCCTCACGCTCTCCATGGCGATCCTGCTCTCCATGGTGCTTTCGCTTACCACCACGCCCATGATGTGCGCGGTGTTGCTGCGGCGGAACGAGAAGGCTGAACGCGCTCCCGGTCCTGGCGCCCGGGCCATGGCTGCCGCCCAGCGTGCCTATCAGCACACGCTCGGCTGGGCACTGGCGCATCCCCGTCTTATCCTGTCTTCGCTTCTGCTCGTAATCTGCCTTAATGTCGTTCTCTATAGCATTGTTCCAAAAGGATTCCTGCCCACGCAGGATACCGGCATGCTGATGGGCGGCATCAGCGCCGACCGCTCGATCTCGTTCAATGCACTGCAGGACAAGATGATCGAGGCGCAGAGGATCGTCGCCGCCGATCCCGGCGTCGCCACGGTCGCGGGTGCCACCGGCGGACGCAATGCCAGTTCCGGCAACATTTTTGTCATGCTGAAGCCACGCGACCAACGCGACAGCGCCGACGAAATCGTCAACCGCCTGCGTCCCAAGCTCGCCAGCCTGCCCGGTGCCCGGCTGTTCCTGTTTCCGCGGCAGGATCTGCGTCCCGGCGGCCGGCCCAGTTTCGCTCAGTATCAATATGTGCTGATCGGGGAAGACAGCAAGGAACTGGGCCAATGGACGGAGAAGCTGATCGCGGCGCTCCGCAAGTCGCCCGTGGTCACCGATCTCGATTCCGACCTGCGCGACGGTGCGCTCGAAACCCGGCTGGAGGTCAACCGCGACCTTGCCGCGCGCTATGGCCTGCGGCCGGATATCGTCAACGCCACGCTTTACGACGCCTTCGGGCAGCGCCCGGTCACCACGATCCGCAAGGCGACCAACGAGTACAAGGTCATCATGGAGCTTGCGCCGGATTATCTGACCAATCCGGACACGCTGAAGATGATCCACGTCAGCACCTCCGGCATGCGTGCCGGCGGCGCGGTTTCCACCAATGCCACCGCCACGGCGGCCTCGGCCGGTGGCGACACGGCGGCGGTGCGCAATCAGGCCTCCAACGCCATTGCCACCGGTGGCTCGGCCTCGACATCGGCCGGCGCGGCGGTCAGCACCAGCCGCGAGGAAATGATCCCGCTGTCATCCTTTGCCAGCTATGGGCCCTCGACAGGCCCCTCGGAGGTGCGCCATCAGGGCCAGTTCGCGGCCGTCACTGTGTCGTTCAATCTCAATCCCGGCTACTCGCTGTCGGATGCCGTGCGCACCCTCGACAACGCCGTGGCCGAAATCGGCCTGCCCAATGAAATTCAGGGCATGTTTGCCGGCTCCGCCGCCTCGTTCCAGTCTTCCAGCAACAATCAGCCGTTCATCATTCTGGCGGCGCTCGTCACCGTCTATATCGTGCTCGGCATTCTCTATGAGAGCTATATCCACCCGATCACCATTCTCTCCACCCTGCCCTCGGCGGGCGTGGGCGCGGTGCTGGCGCTGCTCGTGTCAGGCACGGAGTTCAGTATCGTCGCGCTGATCGGTGTTATCCTGCTGATCGGCATCGTCAAAAAGAACGCCATCATGATGGTCGACTTCGCGCTCGAGGCCCAGCGCTCGCAGGGCATCGGTCCGCGCGAGGCCATCCTGCAGGCCGCCGTGCAACGCTTCCGCCCGATCATGATGACGACGCTTGCTGCCCTGCTCGGCGCGGTGCCGCTGGCGCTCGACTTTGGCGAGGGTGGAGAGATCCGGCGGCCGCTCGGCATCGCCATCATCGGCGGGCTGATCGTCAGCCAGATTCTGACGCTGTACACCACGCCCGTGGTTTATCTTTATCTTGATCGTCTGCGCCTCTGGAGTGCCCGCCGCTGGCAGGCTCTCGCGCCCCGCAGACGCCCGAAGGCCTCCTGATCCGAGACTATGATGACGTCCAGCCCGCTCTCCCGCTCCGGCCGTTGTTCCCTTCACAGCTCATTACGCCTTTCCACTGCGCTGGCACTGGCGTTGATGGCCGCCGGCTGCATGGTGGGGCCGGACTACAAACGCCCAGACGTGACCGTGCCGGTCGCCTACAAGGAAATGAAGGGCTGGAAGCCCGCCACGCCATCCGACGACATGCCGCGCGCGGACTGGTGGACCGCCTGGAACGACCCCGAACTCAACCGCCTCGAAGCGCGCGTCGCCATCGATAACCAGACCATTCGGGCCTATGAGGCCTCGTGGCGTCAGGCCCGCGCGATCGTGGCCCAGACCCGCGCCGGGCTGGCGCCCACCGTCACCTTCAACCCGGATGTGACGCGCCAGCATGCCAACAACAACGACAATGTGGCCTATGAGGCGGTCGGTAACCTGTCGTGGGAGGTGGATCTGTGGGGCAAGATTCGCCGTCAGGTGGAATCCAGCACAGCGGCCGCCGAGGTAAGCGCAGCCGACCTCGCCAATGCCCGCCTTTCCGCTCAGGCGGATGTGGCGACCTATTATATGCAAATGCGTTATCAGGATTCCCTGAAGCAGCTTCTGAACAGCACAGCAGCCGCGTATGAACGCTCCCTCACCATCGTGCGCAATCAGTACGAGGCCGGAACCGCCGCCCGCTCCGATGTGCTGACCGCCGAAACCCAGCTCCTTTCCGCGCGCGCGGAGGCCATTGCCGCGGAAAGCGACCGTGCGGTCTACGAGCACGCCCTCGCCGTGCTGACCGGCACCGTTCCCAGTGCACTCAACATCGCCACCGGCAGCCTGCCAAGGCGGGTGCCGCAGGTACCGGTCGGGCTGCCTTCCACGCTGCTGGAGCGCCTGCCGGATATTGTCGCCGCCGAGCGCACCATGGCGGAACCAAACGCCCAGAACGGCGTCGCG
>DAIPYB010000410.1:0-3328 GCA_036782955.1 Pseudoxanthobacter sp.
GTCGCCCCGAGAAAGGCATTCAGGCGTTCGGGGTGGAACGGCCGGCGGGCGCGGTAGACGAAGCTCTCGATGCCATATTCCTCGGTTTCGGGAACATGGTTGGCGTGGCCGTAAAGCTCCTTGAACCAGAGCGGGTGCTGCTGTGCCTTCTCCTCGCTGAAGAGGCCGGTATCGAGCACGGCCTCCAGCGGCACGCGGCCGAAATCGGCCTCCACGATACGGGCATCGGCATTGAGGGCACACACCACCCGGCGCACCAGCACGAGATGTTCGGGCGAGACGGCGGAAGCCTTGTTGATGACGACGACATCGGCAAATTCGATCTGCTCGACCAGCAGGTCGACCAGCGTGCGCTCGTCGCCGTCTCCCGCTGTCTCGCCGCGGTCGCGCAGGAAGTCGGCCGAGCCGTAGTCCTTCAGCAGGCTGGCCGCATCCACCACGGTGACCATGGTGTCGAGCCGGGCGATATCGGAAAGGCTGTCGCCGTTCTCGTCGCGGAACGAGAAGGTGCTGGCGATGGGAAGCGGCTCGGCGATGCCCGTGCCTTCGATCAGCAGGTAGTCGAACCGCCCGCCGGCACAGAGGCGGCGAACCTCCTCCAGCAAGTCGTCGCGCAGCGTGCAGCAGATGCAGCCGTTGGTCATCTCCACCAGCTTTTCATCGGTGCGCGACAGGTCGGCGCCGCCGTTGCGGACCAGATCGGCATCGATATTGACCTCGCTCATGTCGTTGACGATAACGGCGACGCGCCGTCCCTCGCGGTTGTTCAGCACATGATTGAGCAGGGTGGTCTTGCCGACGCCGAGAAAGCCGGAAAGGACCGTTACGGGAAGCCGTCCGGAGGATGACATGTCGTGCCTCGCATGCTGGAGCGGAGTGGGGTCCGCCGAAGCCGTGCCCGGTGCCGACGAGGCCGGTCAGGTCTCCCGGCAGGCCGGCAGCGCGGCGTGGATGCCCTCTAATATGTAATGTTATAACATTCGTCAATCGATCCGCGCTGGCGATGCGGCGGGCAATCGCGTGGCACGCGCACTGCGCGATCCGGCCGGGGAGGTTGGTTCTGCTGGTTGCTGAAATTTATCGCATGCATATAATTTATGCGACTTTGCGCCGGAAGCTGAAAATTCGGCCTTCTGGACGGGGGCGCCGGCTGTGTAGCCTGTGGGCTCGCAGTTCGGAGGCGGAACAATGCGGCATCTCGACAGCGACGCGCTGGCGGCCATCGTGGCGGTGGCGGATTTCGGCAGCTTCACGGCGGCGGCCGAGCACCTTGGCAAGACGCAGGCGGCCGTGAGCATGGCGGTGGCCCGGCTGGAAGAAAAGCTGGGTCGCAGGCTGTTCGACCGAACGCCGCGCCGGGTCACGCCGACGACCGCCGGCGATTGCCTGCTGGGCTATGCCCGCCGCATTCAGGCCACCGAGGCGGAGGCGCTGTCGGTGCTGATGGATCGCGTCTCCGAAAGCCGGGTCCGCCTCGGCATGCCGGACGATTTCATCGATACGTTCGGCAATGCCCTGCTGCACGGCTTCAGCCCGCAGAACCGGGCCATCTGCCTGGACCTCACCTGCGATTTTTCCCGCAAGCTGCGGGTCATGGTGCACAACGGCGATCTCGATCTGGCCATCGTGACCCAGTTTTCTGAGGACGAGCCCGGCGATGCGCTGTGCGAGGAACCGCAGGTGTGGTGCACCGGCCCCAACGGCAGCCCGGAGACGGAAGACTGCCTGCGGCTGGCCCTGTTCTCGGAAGACTGCACGGCACGCCCGCGCATCTGCGCCGCGCTGGATGCTGCGGTGCGCCCGTGGCGTCTGGTCTATTCGTCGTCCCACGTCGCCGGCATCCGGCTGGCGGTCGCTTCCGGCGCCATGCTGACGGTGCTGCCGGAGCGGGCGGTGCCGGTGGGCTGGCGCAAGCTGGGTGCGGCCGAGGGCATGCCCGAACTGCCGCCGCTGCGGCTGGCGGTTCTGATGGGCCGCAGCGAGCGGCTCGCGGCCCGCAAGGTGGCGAGCTTCCTGCGCCGCGAATTCGGCATGCCCGCCGGTGCCTCGGGCCTCGCCCGCGTGGCCGATGCCCGGCGCGGATAACGCCGGCTGATGACGCGATAAGAACTTGTTCGGCTAAAGGCTTCGTGGCGCGATTGACGCTGCACCCCTCCCGTTTGACACTGAGCCCATGCCATCGGAGCGGATGGGCGGCCCGCCGGGGAAGGGTGTTTCACCGGGGTCCCGCCTTCGCTTTCCGCTGCTGTCCGCCAAAGCTGCTCGCCTGTTTCCAACCGCCCTGTGCGCCACCCCCGCGCGCCGGAACGGACGGATTCTGCCGCGATCCGGCCCCGGAGGGCAGCGGCTGCCACTGCTCCGTGGCGCAACAACAACAATGGCTCTGGCCTTCTGGAGAACTCCATGCGTCTCGATCGTCGCCAGTTCATCGCGGGTGCGGCCGCGGTATCCACATTTGCCATCATCGGCCGCGCCAACGCGGCCACCACGCTGAAGGTTGCCCACGCCTCTCCGGAGGAAAGCCTGATCCAGAAGGCGCTGCTGCGCTTCAAGGCCGAAGTCGAGAAGCATAGCGGCGGCAGCATCAAGGTTTCGCTGTTTGCCAACGGCCTTCTGGGCGACGAAGGCCCTGTGAACGAGGCGGTCGGCGACGGCTCCATCGACATGGGGCTGGGCGGCGTGGTGGATGCCATCGACCCGCGCCTCAACGTGGTCTCGCTGCCGTTCCTGTTCGACAGCTTCACGCAGGTTCACGCGGTGCTGGACGGCCCGATCGGCGCCGAGCTGAAGGCCATGGCACCGCCGCGCGGCTATGAAATTCTCGGTTTCCTCGATTCCGGCTTCCGCAGCTTCACCAACAACCGCCTGCCGATCACCAAGCCGGCCGACATGGCCGACCTGAAGATGCGCTGCCCGCCGATCCCGGTCATCATCGAAACGGTCAAGGTGCTTGGCGCGCTGCCGCAGGCCATTCCCTATGGCGAGGTCTATACCTCGCTGCAGAGCGGCGTCGTCGATGGCGCGGAGCCCGAGCTGCGCGATTTCTACGACGCCAAGTGGTATGAAGTTCAGAAGTATCTGTCGCTGTCGAACTATATCTGGACGGCGAACTACTGGTACGCCAACAAGGCCAAGATGGACGGCCTTTCCGAAAGCGATCAGGCGGTCGTGCGCAAGGCTGCGGCCAATACGCAGGCGTGGTATCGCGGCGAGATCGGCAACGTCTATGCCAGCCTCATCGCCACGCTGGGCGAGAAGGGCCTCAAGATCAACCAGGTCGATACCGCCCCCTTCAAGGCCATGGTCGGGCCGGTCTACGAGACCTTCT
>DAIPYB010000411.1:0-3327 GCA_036782955.1 Pseudoxanthobacter sp.
GCCGCATCGCCATCGTCGTGAAAGGCTATCCCCGCCTTTCGGAAACCTTCGTCGCGCAGGAAATTCGCGGGCTCGAGAAGCGCGGGCTGAAGCTGCTGATCGTCTCCCTGCGCCGGCCCACCGATGGCGCGGTGCATCCGATCCACCGCGAGATCGAGGCCGACGTTCTCTATCTGCCGGAGTACCTGCGCGACGATCCCGCGCGCGTCGCCGCGGGGCGAGCCTTTGCGGAAGCCCGGCCGACCTATGCCGCCACCCGCGAGGCCTTCGCCCGCGATCTGGCGCGCGACCGCTCGGCCAGCCGCTGGCGCCGTTTCGGACAGGCCGCCGTTCTGGCCCGCGAGTTGCCGGCGGACGTGGAGCACATACACGTTCACTTCCTGCACACGCCGGCCTCCGTCACCCGCTATGCCGCCATGCTGCGGGAATTGCCGTGGTCGTTCTCCGCCCACGCAAAGGACATCTGGACCTCGCCGGCATGGGAACTGGCCGAGAAGATCGCCGATGCCCGCTGGGGCGCCACCTGCACCGGCGCCAACGCTGCCTATCTGCGGTCCCTGACGGACGACCCGAGCCGCATCCATCTGATCTATCACGGGCTCGATTTCAGCCGTCTGCCGCCGCCGCCCGACCGCGGCGGCCGCGCCGGGCCGGTCACCATCCTCAGCGTCTGCCGGGCGGTGGAAAAGAAAGGGCTGGACGACGCGCTGCGTGCCCTCGCCCGCCTGCCGGCAGGTCTCGACTGGCGCTTCGAGCACATCGGCGGCGGCGCACTCACCGAGCGCCTGAAGGCCCTTGCCGCCCGGCTCGGCATCGCCGACCGCATTGTCTGGCACGGCGCACGGCCGCAGGCGGACGTGATTGAAGCTTACCGGCGCGCGGATATCTTCGTGCTGCCGTGCCGCATCACCCGAAACGGCGACCGCGACGGCCTGCCGAACGTACTGATGGAGGCCCAGTCCCAGGGGCTGGCCTGCGTTTCCAGCGCGGTCTCGGCCGTGCCGGAGGTGATCGACGACGGGGAAACCGGGTTGCTCACTGCCGAACGGCGACCGGATCAGGTCGCAGACGCGCTGGCGCGGCTCATCGCCGATCCGGCGCTGCGGGCACGCATCGGCGCCACCGCCGCGCAGAGGGTGCGGGAGCGCTTTTCCACCGAGCCCGGCCTCGACCGCATGGCCGCCCTGATGCGCGGCACGGCCTGAGGCGTGCCGATGCGCATCGCCTTCCACACGCCGCTGAAGCCGCTCGACAGTTCCGTGCCCTCTGGCGACCTGACCATGGCGCGTCTCATCGCCCGCGCCCTCGAAGCAGAGGGGCACGAGGTCGCCCAGCCTTCGCGGCTGGTCTCGTGGCGCGCCGAGCCCGATGACCTCGGCGATGCCCGCCTGAGCAACGAGGCACAACGCGAGGCGGCCGACATAATGGCCGCCGGCGGGTTCGATGCCTTCCTCACCTATCACACCTATCACAAGGCACCGGATCTGATCGGGCCGGCGGTTTCGGCCGGGCTCGACATTCCCTATGCCATCGTCGAGCCAAGCCGTGCGGTCCGGCGCGCCACCGGGCCATGGGCGGCACGATTTGCCCTTGCCGAACGGGCCCTGAGGGCCGCCGACATGCTGGCCCCGGTGCATGGTGGCGACGAGGCCGGCCTCACCGCCGTGGCCGATGAAAGCCGCATGATGCGGTTCTCGCCCTTTCTGGATGCCGCCACCTTCATGGCGGGTCCGCTGCCACAACGCCGACAGAAGCCCATCCGGCTGCTGGCCGTGGGCATGATGCGCGCGGGCGACAAGCTCGCGTCCTATCGCGTGCTCGCCAGCGCACTCTCCCAACTGGCACCCGGCGCCGAATGGCACCTGACCATAGCCGGTGACGGGCCGGAGCGGGCCGCCGTGGCGGCGCTGTTCGATGCCCGCCGCACCAGCTTTACTGGCGCCGTCGCCGCACGCGACCTGCCGGCGCTTTATGCCGAAGCCGACGCACTGGTCTGGCCGGCAATCAACGAAGCCTATGGCATGGTCCTGCTTGAGGCGCAGGCGGCCGGGCTTCCTGTGGTGGCCGGCCGGCGCGATGGCGTGGAAGCCATCGTCGCGGAAGGCAGAAGTGCGCTTCTCGCCCCGGAAGGCGACGCTGCGGGCTTCGCCGCCGCCCTCGCCACCCTCATCGCCGACGACGACCGGCGGCTGGCAATGGGCCGGGCGGCCCGCGCCCATGTCGCCGCCCATCACGATTTCGGTGCCGGCCGGCGCCAGCTTGCGACGCTGCTGGCCCGCGCCGCTCAAAACCACGCCCGCCGCCGCGGATCTTTCCCGGCCGGCCGGGCAATGAGCCCAGAATCATGACTGCCCCGCTGAAAGCCCTGATCCACGTCCAGCATCTTCTCGGCACCGGCCATGCGGTGCGGGCGGTGGCCATCGGCCGTGCGCTGGCCGCGCGCGGCGTTGAAGTGGTGGTGGCAAGCGGCAACACCCTGCCGCCGACGCTCGATACCGGCGGCCTGCGGATCGTCCTGCTGCCATCCGCGCGGGCCTCGGATGCCAGTTTCTCCATGCTGCTCGATGCCGCCGGCAACCCAATTGACGATCGCTGGCGCGCCGGGCGGCGTGCGCAGTTGCTGGCCCTCGCAGATGCCTTCGCACCGGATATCCTGCTGACCGAGACATGGCCGTTCGGCCGCCGGCCATTCGCCTTCGAACTGGCGCCGCTGGTGGCTCAGGTGAAGGCCCATAACCCGGCGGTACTGGTCGCCGCCTCGATCCGCGACATTCTGGTGCGCAAGGACGATCCGGCTCGCGAACAGGCGATGGCCGCCGTCGCCCGCGCCAGCTTCGACCGCGTGCTGGTGCACAGCGACCCCGCTTTCGTGCGCCTCGAAGACAGTTTCCGCTTCGCCGGCGAGATCGCGGACCTCATCGCCTATACCGGCTTCGTCCACACCCCCTCCACCGCGGAGCCGCCTGCCGGCGACGGCGTTGACGAAGTCATCGTCTCCTGCGGCGGCGGTCCCGTCGGGCAGCGGCTCATCGCTGCCGCGCTCGGCGCGCGCGCCCTGTCGCACAGCGCCGGCAACACCCCGTGGCGACTTCTGGTCGGCCACCGGCACGGTGCGGACCAGATCGCCGCCCTTCAGGCCAGCGCACCGCCGGGCGTGATCGTGGAAGCCGCGCGGCCGGATTTCGCCCGCCTCCTGCCGCGGGCCCGGCTGTCGGTCAGCCAGGCTGGCTACAACACCGTTCTGGATGTGCTGGCGGCCGGCATTCCTGCCGTTCTAGTACCTTTCGCCGAAGGCCGCGAAACCGAGCAGGCGCAGCGCGCCGACCT
>DAIPYB010000412.1:0-3323 GCA_036782955.1 Pseudoxanthobacter sp.
GCGGAATAGAGATTGTCGGTGGGGATATCGAAGAAGCCCTGAATCTGGCCCGCGTGCAGGTCGATTGTCAGCACGCGGTCAACGCCGGAGCGGGTGATGAGATTGGCCACCAGCTTGGCCGAAATCGGCGTGCGCGGACCGGGCTTGCGGTCCTGGCGAGCGTAGCCGAAATAGGGAATCACCGCGGTGATGCGGCGCGCGGAGGCGCGGCGCAGGGCATCGGAGATGATGAGCAGTTCCATCAGGTGGTCGTTGGCCGGAAAGCTGGTGGACTGGATGATGAACACATCCTCGCCACGCATGTTCTCCTGTATCTCGACGAAGATTTCCTGATCCGCAAACCGGCGGACCATGCACTTGGAAAGCGGTACGTCGAGATAATCGGCGATCGATTCCGCGAGCGCGCGATTGGAATTGCCACAGACGAGCTTCATTGGGATGACGCCTCCGAGCCGAGCCCCGTCGGCCGCGATTGAGCCAGCGCGTCGGGTTCCGGGCCCATGAGCTCAGGACGCGCGCAAAAACGAAATAAACCACCGGCGCGGCCGGCCTCAGGCCCCGCGCGGCGGTCGGGCGTTTCTCTAGCAATCAGAACGCGGGCCGACAACCGAAAGCCGGCACGGGAAAAGCGATTTCAGCCTTCCGTGCGGCAAAATAAACACCCCCCGACCTCTTTCGCCGGCTCAGGAGCCGCTGAACAGCCACGCCCGGAGCTTGAAGGCGATCTGCACGGCCAGCGTCGTCATGGTGCTGTTGGAGGCGGAAGACCACGGGTCGGCATAGGTGTTGCCGCCCGGCACGCTGCCGACGATGCGCGTCGCGTGGCGACCCTGCGCATCGTAGACATCAATGGTGTAGGAGACCGTGGCACCGCTGTAGCTGCCCACCGCGTTCAGGTGTGAGCGCAGCACATAGTCCGTCGGCTCGTCCGGATCGGTGGGGAACTTCAGCCCCTCCTTGCCACCATAAAGACGGATCTGCCGGATCAGCGCATCGGCCATATTGCCCGGCACGCCGGTGGGCGGAGCAACGGCGAACGTCATGTTCACCGCCTGCGACAACGGCGGCGGCGGCACGTCCTCCACGGTGCGCGGCGTGAAACCAAGCGTGCGGAACGGCACCGAATCGCATGCCCCGACAGCCGCCACCAGGCACAGCGCCACGACGGCCTTCGCCACTCTGCCAACCGCCATGCCGCACTCCTGCTCCTTGGGTCCGCGCCGGCCCGGCCGCGATCCTGCCGTCAGGACCGGCCCGGCGTTTTCTGTCTAACGGATGCGCCGGAGCGGTGCCACCGCCTTGTCGGCCTTTCCGCGGGGCTGGTTACTGGAAGCCCACTTCCGTGAACGAACGCAGCTTGCGGCTGTGCAGGCGCTCCAGCCCCATGTCACGCAGCCTTTCCATGGCGCGGATGCCGATCTTGAGGTGCTGGTCCACCTGTGAGCGATAGAACGCATCGGCCATGCCGGGCAGCTTGATCTCGCCATGCAGCGGCTTGTCGGAAACGCACAGCAGCGTGCCGTACGGAACGCGGAAGCGGAAGCCGTTGGCGGCTATGGTGGCGCTCTCCATGTCCAGCGCCACCGCGCGGCTCTGGCTGAAGCGCTGCACCGGCTCGCGGTGATCCCGCAGTTCCCAGTTGCGATTGTCGATGGTGGCGACGGTGCCGGTGCGCATCACGCTCTTCAGTTCCCAGCCGTTGAGGCCGGTCACCTCGCCGACCGCCTGTTCGAGCGCCACCTGCACCTCCGCCAGCGCCGGCACCGGAATCCAGATCGGCAGATCGGCGTCGAGCACATGGTCCTCGCGCACATAGCCGTGGGCGAGCACATAGTCGCCGAGGCGCTGGGTGTTGCGCAGGCCCGCGCAGTGGCCCAGCATCAGCCACGCATGGGGCCGCAGTACCGCCACATGGTCGGTGATCGTCTTGGCGTTGGAAGGCCCGACGCCGATGTTGATCATGGTGATGCCGGAACCGTCGCGGCGCTTCAGGTGATAGGCCGGCATCTGCGGCAGCCGGGCCAGCCCCTCGCCGCTGATCTCGCCGCCATGGCGCACATTGTGCGTCTGCCGGTTGCCCGGCTCGACGAACACATCGTAGGCGCTCTGCGGATCGGACATCATCTCCTGTGCGTGATAGACGAACTGATCGATGTAGAACTGATAGTTCGTAAAGATCACGTAGTTCTGCAGGTGCTCCGGGCTGGTTCCCGTATAATGTCGCAAGCGATGGAGCGAATAATCGGTCCGCGGCGCGGTAAAAAGCGCCAGCGGCGTAGGTTCATCAACGCGCGGCTCATAGGTTCCGTTGACAATGCTGTCATCCATCAACGCAAGATCGGGCACATCGAAGATCTCGCGCAGGTTCCGCAACCGGTCCGTGGTCAGCGATGCTTCGATGTGGATGCCGTCCGGGAAGGCGAAGTGGACGGGAATCGGCGTCTGCGACAGACCCACCTCGATCGGCTGGCCATGATTGCGGATGAGCTGGCGGAACTGCTCCAGAAGATAGTGATCGAACAGGTCCGGCCGGGTGATGGTGGTGCGATAGAGACCGGGTTCGGCGACGAAACCATAGGAAAGCCGGGTATCGACACGCGCGAACGAATGGGTGGTCAACGACACATAGGGATAGAACGCCCGCACCCGGCCGGCCGGCTCATCGCCCTCGGCGAAGGCCCGGAAATGGCGGCGCAGATATTCGATCTCGCCGTCATAGAGCGCCATTACACGGTCAAGCGCAGCCTTCGGGTCCAGGAAACTTTCCGGATTGGGCCGTGTCGTCGAAGTCGGAATGGACATGAAGGACCGCACGCTCGGGTTCGCAGGACGTCTGCCGCCACTCTATCCTATTTGACGCCGCGCGCATCCGCCGCCGTGCCACATGGCCCTCGCTTGTCCCCGTCCCGGGCGGCGGGACAGGCAGGAGAGCCGTCAGAGACGGCCCGCCTCGATGATTCGCTTCAGGAAGGCGCGCGTGCGCTCGTCCTTCGGATCGCCGAAGATCTGTTCCGGCGGGCCTTCCTCGTGCACCACGCCGGAGTGCAGGAAGCAAACCTTGTCGGCCACCTCGCGGGCGAAGCCCATTTCGTGGGTGGCGAGCATCATGGTCATGCCGTCGGCGGCGAGATCGCGCACGATGTTCAGCACCTCCGACACCAGTTCGGGATCGAGCGCGGAGGTGATCTCATCCAGCAGCAACACCATCGGATCCATGGCGAGCGTGCGCACGATGGCGACACGCTGCTGCTGGCCGCCGGACAGGCGATCGGGATATTCCCGGGCCTTGTGGTCGAGGCCGATGCGCTTCAGCAGCGCCATCG
>DAIPYB010000413.1:0-3312 GCA_036782955.1 Pseudoxanthobacter sp.
CGCGCCCTTGCCGGGCTGGCTCTCGACCGAGAGCCTTCCGCCGTGGCGGGCCAGGATGTGCTTCACGATGGAGAGGCCCAGCCCGGTGCCGCGCTGCGCGCGCGAGGTGGCGACATCGACACGGTAGAAGCGTTCCGTCAGGCGGGGCTGGTGCTAGGGGGCGATGCCAGGGCCGAAATCGCGCACGCTGAGAACCGCGGCCGGGCGCGGGCCGAGATCGTCGATGCGGCAGGAAACCTCCACCCGCTTGCCGCTGGCGCCGTATTTCAGCGCGTTCTCGGTGAGGTTCTCCACCACCCGGGCCAGATCGTCGAAGTCGCCCTGCACCACGGGGCCGCTCTCCGGCAGGTCGCGCACGAGCGTGACTTCCAGTTCCTCCGCCAGCGGCTCCAGCCCGTCCAGCACGGTGGCGATGACGTGCGACAGGTCCACCTGTTCCGTGGGGCGGATGTGGGCGCGCATCTCGATGCGCGACAGGTGCAGCAGGTCGTCGATGAGCCGGCCCATGCGCCGGGCCTGCTCGGCCATGATGGCCAGAAAACGCTCGCGGGCCGCCTCGTCGCGCCGCGCCGGTCCCTGCAGGGTTTCGATGAAGCCCGTGAGGGAGGCCAGCGGCGTTCTCAGCTCGTGGCTGGCATTGGCCACGAAATCGGCCCTGAGGGTTTCCAGCCGGCGCTGTTCGGAAAGGTCGCGCACCAGCACCAGCAGGAAATCCGGCCGCCCGCCGCGCCGTTCCCGCCCCGGCATCAGGATCGGCGCGATATAGGCCTCGTACCAGCGGTCGGTCGGCGCGCGCTCCGACCATGCCATGCGCTCGGCCGCGCCGCCGGCCGCCACCCGGTCGATGGCCTCCAGCACCGCCGGCACGCGCAGACGGAACGAGAACGGGTCGCCCGGCTGGATCGGCCCGAAGGCGGTCGTCGCAGCCGCATTGGAGCAGCGCACCCGTCCGCGCGAATCGGCCAGATAGCAGGGCTCGGGAATGGTCTCCACCACGAGGCGCATGCCGCCGTCGGGCCACACCGGGCGCGCCTCGCGGCTGGGCTTGCGCAGCACACGCCGCCGCACCCGTGCGCCGAGGCCGATGGCCGCGAAGAAGCCGGTGACGCCAACCAGCACGATGCCGGCCAGCGCCGGGCCGGAGGCGAGATCGCCCCGCCAGGTCGCCGCGACGAAAAAGCCGATGGCCACCAGCACCGGCGCCAGCACCGCCGGCACCGTGCCGGGCCCTTCCGGCCCGGGGGGCAGATCGTCTTCTTCTTCCATGAAGCCTCCGGGCATCCTCCGGCCGGACCGGTAAAATCGCGCGGCTCGCCGAACCCCCATTGTTACCCGTCACCATGACGATTGCGCGACATGTTCGCAATGCCGGTTGCAGTGCGGCAAAGAAAAGATCCCTTTGCTTCTGTTCTAATGAATGTCCATGGCGCTCGTCCTTGCGTTTTGTCCTGTTGCCGCCATGATCCACGTTTAGCGGGGTACAGGCACGGTACGGAACCTTGCGGATATTGATCCCGCGCCGGACTGCCCGCACACTGCGCGGGCCCGAAGCAACCGCCGGACGACAAGGCGGGACAGGAAGGACGACAATCATGCTCGACCGGTACGACAGCGAGAAGATCGCCGCCATCGAGGCGGCGGAAGACCGGCTGCGAACCGAAACGGATGGCGAAGCGCAGGCCCTGTTCGTGCGGGCCGTGTTTTCCCGGGCGCCCGAGGAGGACCTTGCGCCCTATGCCGCCGCCGATCTGGCCACGCTGGCCGCGGAGGCCTATGCGGCCCTGGCGCAGCGCGCGGCGGGAGAGCACCGCATTCGTTTTGCCGACCACCAGCTTTCCGGCCCGTCCGGGCGCCGGTTCACGGTGGTGGAGATTCTCAACGACGACATGCCGTTCCTGCTCGACTCGATCATGGGCGAGCTGATGGATCTGGGCATCGAGCCGCTTCTGGTGTCGCACCCGATTCTGGCCGTGGCCCGCGACGGGGCCGGAAAGCTGGTGCGCTTTGCCGGCGTTGCCGAGCCGGGCAGCGCCGCGCCGGGCCTGCAGCGCGAAAGCCTGATCACGCTTCATGTTCCCCGTCTCGACGAGGCCGCGCGCAACCGTCTTGCCGCCGGTCTGGACCTGACGCTGACCGACGTGCGCCACGCCGTGAACGACGAGAAGGCGATGCGCGCCCGGCTGCGCGAGGTGGTGGCCGGCTGGAAGGCGGCGCCGCCCGCCGGCATCGAGCCCTCCGTGCTGGAGGAGGCATGCGCGTTCGCCTCGTGGCTGGACGACGAGAATTTCGTGCTGCTCGGCATCCGTGAATATGCCTTCGCCGGCGAGACCGGCGAGGAGCGGATGGAGCGGCGCGATGCCACTTCGCTCGGCATCCTGCGCGACCTGGCGCGGGTCGTGCTGAGCCGGGGCACCAGCCTGCTGGCGGCGACGCCGCAGATTCGCGCCTTCCTGCTGCGCCACGATCCGCTGATCGTCACCAAGACCGACCTGCGCTCGCGGGTGCACCGGCGCGCGGAGATGGATTATGTCGGCCTGAAGCTGTTCGACGGCGCGGGCCGGCTGAGCGGCGAGGTGCGCCTCGTCGGCCTGTTCACGCGCCCGGCCTATGTGCGCCCCATCCGCCAGATCCCGCTGCTGCGCCGCAAGGCGGAGCAGGTGCTGGACCGCTCGGGACTGGATCTGCGGACCTATTCCGGCAAGAGCCTGCTGGCGGCGCTGGAAGGCTATCCGCGTGACGAGCTGTTCCAGATCGATGTCGAAACCCTGCAGGATTTCGCCACCAAGATCATGGAACTGAGCGAGCGGCCGCGCATCCGCGTGCTGGCGCGCCACGACGAGTTCAGCCGGTTCGTCTCGCTGCTCGTCTACCTGCCGCGCGAACGCTATGATTCGGACGTGGTGGCCCGCCTTGGCCGGGCGCTGGCGCAGGCCTATGCCGGGTCGGTGCGCCATGTCGCGCTGGAATTCCCCGAAGGGCCGCTGGCGCGCCTCTATTTCGTCATCAGCCGCACCGAGGCGGAGGTGATCGAGCCCACCGCGGCGGCGCTGGAGACGGCGGTGGCCGGGCTGGTGCGCACATGGGAGGACGACCTGCGCGAGGCGGCCGAGGTCGCCGGGGTGCCCGGCAGCGCCAGCGCTCTGGTGGGGCGCTGGGCGCCGGCCTTCGACGACAGCTACCGTGCGGTGTTCCCGGCGGTGACCGCGCTTGGCGACATCGCCGCTCTGGAAACCCTGCGGGCCGACCGGCCCACGGCGATCGATTTCCTGCACCGCGCGGGCGATCCGCAGACGCAGGCAACCCTGCGGCTGT
>DAIPYB010000414.1:0-3306 GCA_036782955.1 Pseudoxanthobacter sp.
GCCCTGCCATGGACGGCGGTTTGCGGGGCCGGGCTTCTGGTGGCCTGCGATATCCTCGGGCGTAGCCTCAACCCGCCTTTCGAGGTGCCGGTTGGGGTCGTGCTGGGTGCCTTCGGCAGCCTGGCCTTCATTGCGCTGCTGGTGCGGGGGCGGGCCCGTGTCGCCTGAGTGCCGCCGCCGCCGGACCGCCATGAGGCTATCGCTGCTGGGCGCGCTGGCGCTGGCGGCCGTGGTCGCGTTCATGACGCTTGGAGCCGGGGGCAACTGGGCCTTTGTGCTGCCCTTCCGCGCCAGCAAGCTCGCCGCGCTGGTGCTGGTGGCGGCGGCGATTGCCGTTTCTACCGTGCTGTTCCAGACCCTCACGCACAATCGTATCCTGACACCGTCGCTCATCGGTTTCGACGCGCTTTATGCACTGCTGCAAACCCTGATGCTCGCCACCTTCGGTCTGCCCGGACTGGCGGCGTTCGATCCGCGGGTGGTGTTCGTGCTGACGGTCCTGCTGATGGTGGTGTTGTCGCAGCTGTTCTTCCGCCTGCTGCTGGACCTGGCGGGGGCCAGCCTGACGCTGCTGATGCTGACCGGCATCCTGGCGGGCATCTTCTTCCGCTCGGTCGCCGAACTGATCCAGCGCACGCTCAGCCCAAACGACTTCGTGGTGCTGCAGGATCGCCTGTTCGCCAGCTTCAACAGCGTGGACGAAACCCGTCTCGCTCTGGCGGCCGCAATCGTGGCAGGGGCTTGCCTGACGGCCCTGCCGTTGCTGCGCCGTTTCGATGTGATGGCCCTTGGCCGGGAGCAGGCCATCGCGCTCGGTCTCGATTATCGCCGCACCGCGCGGCAGATACTGGGACTGGTCGCGGTACTGGTGTCTGTTTCCACTGCGCTTGTCGGGCCGGTGACGTTCTTCGGCCTTCTGGTCGCCAATCTGGCCTACGCCGTGGTGCCGACCCATCGTCACCGGACCCTGTTGCCGGCGGCGGTGCTGATCGCGGTCATCACGCTCGTGGGTGGACAGACTGTGCTTGAGCGGGTCCTGAATTTCGCAACGGCATTGTCCATCGTGATCGAATTTGCGGGCGGGCTGTTCTTCCTCGCCTTTCTCATGCGCAGGGCGCGGCCATGATCGAGATCGAGCATGTCACGAAATCCTATGGCGCCACGCGGGTTCTGGACGATATCTGCCTGAGCCTGCCGGAAGGGCGCCTGACCGCCGTGATCGGACCCAATGGTGCAGGAAAATCGACGTTGTTTTCCGTGGTGGCACGCCTCAGCGCTGCCGACAGCGGACGGGTGACGGTCGGTGGGCTGGACGTGGCGACAACACCCGGAGACGTGCTGGCGCGGCGGCTGGCCATTTTACGGCAGGATAACACCCTGCCTGTTCGCCTCACGGTACGCGAGTTGGTGGCGTTCGGCCGCTTTCCGCACAACAAGGGCCGGCAGCGGCCGGAAGACGGCGAGCTGGTGCGCCGGGCACTGGCCTTTATGGACCTTGAGCCGCTTGCCGACCGCTTTCTCGATGCCCTGTCCGGCGGTCAGCGCCAGCGCGCCTTCCTGGCCATGACACTGGCACAGGACGCGGCGGCCATGCTGTTCGACGAGCCGCTCAACAGCCTGGACATCCGCCACGCCGTCGCCCTGATGAAGCTGATGCACCGGCTGACGCGCGAGCTGGGCAAGACCGTTGTAACGGTACTGCACGACATCAACTTTGCGGCCGCTTATGCCGATCATATCGTGGCGCTGAAGGACGGACGGGTCCACACCGAAGGACCGCCCGCCACGCTGATGCAGCCAGCCGCGCTGGAGAGCCTTTACGGCTGCCCCTTCACCATCACGCAGATCGGAGGCCGGCCGGTCGCCACTTATTATTCGTGAGGTAGCCCCGAATCGGGACAGGGCATCAGCTCGGTCTGTCCTGACGGAGGCCTGTGAACTTGACCGCCACCTGACCCGCCGACCGTCATCGGGGCAGGTCAATTCTCAGAGAAAAACCCGGGGCAGTCCTCCGCTAAAATCGGCACCCGAGCGAAGGATTGTGCCAATCGACCGCCCCAGCGTGGTCGGCCTCCCTTTCCGACAGGAATGCCGTTTCGCATTTGCGGCCTGGCGGGCAATGCTCATGCTTGTTTGCGAACGGTTTGCGGCCTATTCAGATCATGCCCGTTGTAAAGACGGGTGATGATCTCAGGGCGGGGTGAGATTCCCCACCGGCGGTATGGGCAGGCCTTGCGTGGCTGTCGCCCGAGCCCGCGAGCGCCTCCCCGATGGGGAGGGTCAGCAGATCCGGTGAGAGGCCGGAGCCGACGGTGATAGTCCGGATGAAAGAGATCGGCCGGTGCGGACGGCGGTAGGCTGTCGTTCGTGCGCGTCCGGAAGGCCCTGATTCATGTGGTCTTTGGTTCGCCTGCGGGCGAGATGAAGGATACCGACGTGAATCACGTTTCTCACCACTCCGGCTCGGCGGGCCGCATTGCATTCATTCAGGCCGGCTGGCACGCCGACATTGTCGGCCGGGCTCGTGAATCTTTTCTGGCGACGCTGGCGGCAGCCGGCTTCGATCCCGGTCTCGTGGATGTTTTCGATGTGCCGGGCGCATTCGAGATTCCGCTCCGCGCCAAGCGGCTGGCGCTCGGGGGGCGCTACAGTGCCATCGTGGCGGCCGGTCTCGTGGTCGACGGCGGCATCTATCGTCATGATTTCGTGGCTACCGCCGTCATCAATGGCCTGATGCAGGTGCAGCTCGAAACCGATGTGCCGGTGCTGTCCGTGGTGCTGACGCCACACCATTATCACGAACATGACGTGCATCAGGGCTTCTTCGGCGAGCACTTCGTGACCAAGGGCCGCGAGGCCGCCACGGCTGCGCTTGCGGTGATCGAGCCGGCGCACGCCACCGCCTGACCGAGAGCCTCCGCGCATGAAAAAGGCCTCGCGGGTCGCCCCCGCGAGGCCTTCATTTTTTCAGCGGCGCAAGCCCGGCGTCAGCCGTTGGCGATATACTGGCCGCCGTTGATCGTCATCACCGCGCCGGTGATGAAGGCAGCGGAATCGGACGCCAGATAGGTGACGAGGCCGGCGATTTCCTCCGGCTTGCCGAGGCGGCCGAGCGGGATGGTGGCGATGATGGAATCGAGGATCTTCGGCGGCACGGCGCGCACCATTTCGGTATCCACGTAGCCCGGGCAGATCGCGTTGACGGTGATGCCCTTCTTCGCGTTCTCCTGCGCCACGGCCTTGGTGAAGCCGATGATGCCGGCCTTGGCTGCCGAGTAGTTAGCCTGACCGGCCTGACCCTTCTGG
>DAIPYB010000415.1:0-3306 GCA_036782955.1 Pseudoxanthobacter sp.
ACCACATCCTCCCCGGCCGCCTCCTCCACGGCGCGTTCCGCCGCGCCGCGGCGGAACACATAGGGCGGCAAGATATCCTCGCGGCCGGAGGCCAGCGCATCGGCCACCGTCACGACCGGCGCCTCTGCGGCAACCTCGATCCGGGCCAGCCGTGCCGCCTTGCGCGCGGCGAGGCGCGTTTCGGCCACCACGGCAAACACCGGCTGGCCGTGAAAGCGGATTTCGCCGTCCGCCAGCAGCGGATCGTCGTTGAAGCCGGAGGGCGAGATGTCGTTGTGCCCGGGCACGTCGCCCGCCGTCAGCACCGCGACCACGCCGGGAAAGGCGCGCACGGCCTCCAGATCGATGGAAAGGATGCGCCCCTTCGCCGCCTGCCGGGCATAGCCGGGCACGACGTGCAGCGTGCCGGCCGGCTCGCGCATGTCGTCGATATAGGTGGCGGTGCCGGTCACGTGCCGGGCGGCGCTGTCGTGCGGCCGGTCGGTGTGCACCGTGCGCGTGCCGTGCACGGTGCGCGGTCCGGGGGCGGCGGTGGCGGCGGTCTCAGCCATGGGCGCAAACCTCCCGGAAGCCACGCAGGCGGGTGTGGCGGGTGTCGGTGCCGCCGGCCTCCACCAGCGCCTTGACCAGAAGCGCGCCGGCGGCATCCAGACGGTAGGCAGCGCTGGCGCGCATATCGTCGATGGGGGCGAAATCCTGCGCGAGGACGGCCGCGGCCTCGTGGGCGGCGGCAATGTCGCCCACCGCCACCCCCACCAGCGCCGCTTCGGTCGCCGCCGCCCGCCGGGGCGTTGCCGCCATGCCGCCGAACGCCACGCGGGCCGCCGCGATACGCCCGTCCGCCACCTCGAACCGGAAGCCCGCCATCACCGCCGAGATATCCTGATCGTAGCGCTTGGAAAGCTTGAAGGCGCGGAACACCGTGCCCGGCCCGGGCCGCGGCAGCATGAGCCGGGCCACGATCTCGCCGGGGCGGCGATCCTGCCGGCCGTAGGCGATGAAGAAATCCTCCAGCGGCATCGTGCGCTCGCCGGCCGCGCTCGCCAGCACCACCTGTGCGCCCAGCGCAATCAGCGCCGGCGGCGTATCGCCGATGGGCGAGCCGTTGGCGACATTGCCGCCGACGGTGCCGGCCGCGCGCACCTGACGCGAGCCGATGCGCCGCCACAGAAGGCCGAGATCGGGTTCGAGCCGCGCAATCGCCGCCTCCGCCCGGTTATAGGTCACGGCCGCCCCGAGCGTGACGCCGGCCTCGTCCTCCGTGATCGCCTGCAGTTCGGCAACACGCCCGATCCAGATGATCTTCGGCAGTTCGCGCAACGCCTTGGTGATCCACAGGCCGACATCCGTCGCCCCCGCCACGATGACGGCGTCCGGGTGCCGGTCACAGAGGGCGAGCAGGGCAGCGAGGCTCGCCGGCGCGGCGAAGAAACGGGCCTCGTCGCCGAGGAACAGGTCCGCCCCGTCATCCAGCGCACCAAGCCCTTCGGCCCGCCTGCCGGCCTCTCGGGCAAAGGCATCGTCCGCCGGGCGGGCCAGCACCGCGAGCGCGGCATCGGCGATGGGGCGATAGCCGGTGCAGCGGCAGAGATTGCCCGCCAGCCAGCCGTTCAGTCCCTCGCGGTCGGTGGCGCGCCCGTCGTGCCACAAGGTGAACAGCGACATCACGAACCCCGGCGTGCAATAGCCACATTGCGCGCCGTGATGCTCCATCATCGCACGCTGCACCGGGTGCAGTGCCTCCGGCGTGCCGAGATCCTCCACGGTGACGATTTCCGCGCCATCCGCCATGCCGACGAGGTGGATACAGGCATTGACCGGCTCATAGACGAGGCGGCCGTCCCGCACCCGGCCGAGGGCAACGGTGCAGGCGCCGCAATCGCCCTCGTTGCAGCCTTCCTTGGTGCCATGGGCGCCTTCCGTCAGGCGCAGGTAGTCCAGCAGCGTGGCGGTGGGCGACAGGTCGTCCAGAACCACCACCTGCCCGCGGCGAACGAAGCGAACGGTGCTGCGCGTCATGTCTCAGCTCCCCCGGTAGGTGGAATAACCGTAGGGCGAAAGCAGCAGCGGTACGTGATAATGGGCCTGCGGATCGGCAAGGCCGAAACGGATGGGAATTTCATCAAGGAATAGCGGCTCGCTCAGAGCCGCTCCGCCGGCGCGCAGGTAGGCACCGGCCGCGAACACCAGTTCATAAAGGCCGGACCGGAAGTCGTCGCCCTTGAGCAACGGCGCGTCGCACCGCCCGTCGGCGTTGGTCACGGCCTGCACCAGCAGTGTGCGCGCCCCGCCATCGAGGCGCCACAGCGAAACGCCGACCCCGGCCGCAGGACGGCCCGTGGCCGTGTCCAGCACATGGGTCGAAAGCCAGCCCGCCGTGCCGCCGGTCCCGCTTGTCGCCATTCGCCCAGTCCCCCCCGGATTGCACCCGCCACGTCAGGAACGCGGCGCTCCTTCACGCATGGCGCGCATGCGCAGCTTCAACATTGCCCATGTCTGCACATTGCCCACGTCTGCACCGTGCGTAAAGAGTATGCAACGGCGCAGGAGGGACCGGAAGCCACTCCCGCGCCGCAAACCCGCTGCCCGGCTCAGCCGGGCAGCAGCACGGTGGCACCGGTGGTGCGCCGGCCCTCAAGGTCGCCATGGGCCTTGCCGGCATCGCCCAGCGCGTAGCTGTTCTGCACGCTGACCGGCACGGCGCCGCTGCCGACCACGAAGAACAGCTCTGCCGCCGTCGCAGCCAGATCCTCGCGGGTTGCGGTATAGTGCGTCAGGGTCGGCCGCGTCATGTAGAGCGAACCCTTGGCCGCCAGCAGCCCCGGCGCGAACGGCGGCACCACGCCGGATGAGTTGCCGAACGTCACCCACAGCCCCAGCGGGCGCAGGCAGTCCAGCGAGGCGGGGAAGGTGTCCTTGCCGACCGAATCATAGACCACGTCGACGCCCTTGCCCCCGGTGATCTCGCGCACGCGGGCGACGAAATCCTCCGACGAGGTATCGATGACGTGATCGAAGCCGCTGGCCCTGGCCAGCGCGACCTTGGCGGGTGAACCGACCGTGCCGATGCTGACGGCGCCGAGGTGTTTCGCCCACGGCCCGAACAGCGATCCGACGCCGCCGGCCGCCGCATGGAACAGCAGCGTGGTGCCCGGCTCGACCCGATAGGTGCGCCGCAGCAGGTATTGCGTCGTCATACCCTTCAGCAGCATCGCGGCCGCCTGCTCGAAGGTAATGCTTTCCGGCAGGTGGACCAGACGGTCGGCCGGCGCATTGCGCACCTCCGCATAGGCGCCCTCGCCCAGC
>DAIPYB010000416.1:0-3302 GCA_036782955.1 Pseudoxanthobacter sp.
GGAATTTCTGGACAAGGTCATCGACATCGACCAGTCGCCCATCGGCCGCACGCCCCGCTCCAACCCGGCGACCTATACCGGCGCCTTCACCCCGATCCGGGAGTGGTTCGCCGGCCTGCCGGAGGCGCGCGCCCGCGGCTATGGCCCGGGGCGGTTCTCCTTCAACGTCAAGGGCGGCCGCTGCGAGGCCTGTCAGGGCGATGGCGTGCTCAAGATCGAGATGCACTTCCTCGCCGATGTCTATGTCACCTGCGATGTGTGCAAGGGGCGGCGCTATAACCGCGAGACGCTGGAGGTGACGTTCAAGGGCAAGTCCATCGCCGATGTGCTGGACATGACCTGCGACGAGGGCGCCGACTTCTTCTCCGCCGTGCCGGCGGTGCGTGACAAGCTGGAGACGCTGCGGCAGGTCGGGCTTGGCTACATCAAGGTCGGCCAGCAGGCGACGACGCTGTCAGGCGGCGAGGCCCAGCGCGTGAAGCTCGCCAAGGAGCTGTCGCGTCGCGCGACCGGCCAGACGCTGTATATCCTGGACGAGCCGACCACCGGCCTTCATTTCCATGACGTGGCGAAGCTGCTGGAAGTGCTTCACGAACTGGTCACGCAGGGCAACACGGTCGTCGTCATCGAGCACAATCTGGAGGTGGTCAAGACGGCCGACTGGGTGATCGACCTCGGCCCCGAAGGCGGCGACGGCGGCGGCCGCATCGTGGCCGCCGGCACGCCGGAGGATATCGTCGCCTGCCCGGAGAGCCACACCGGGCATTTCCTTGAGGAACTTCTGGCTCGCCGCCCCCACAACAGCAAGGTCCGCGCGGCCGGATAACGGCATGTCACCCCCGCCGGAACGCAGCGACCGCGCATTTTCAGGGCCCGCCAACCGGCGGGCCTTGCATTTTGCGCACGCCTTGGTGCCGGCCGCGCTCACCCCCGGGTCTGTTTTCTTGCCATAACCGATTGACGGAATAATCTTTTTTAAATTTTGCCGCCATATTAGGCAATTTGACCTCATGCACAAATCGCGGAGCTGATCTGCGATTGCCCCTCTGCCTGCGGGAGGGGCAATCGCCTAGATATGCATCGAACACGACAGGGCTTGATGAGCAGCGCCGACACGGCCTGCAGGCTCGTCGCCCAAGTCAAGGATTTATGGAGAAGACCATGTTCGACAATATCGTGACCCGCTACCGCTCTTGGCGCAAGTATCGCGAGACCTATGATCAGCTGATGCAGCTCAACAACCGTGAGCTTGACGATCTCGGCATTAACCGTTCCGAGATCCCGTCCATCGCTCGCCGCGCTGCGCGCTGATCTGAACGTTTCCGGATAAAGGGCATTTGTCTCCCTCGGAGAGATGCCCGACCCGGGGGCAATTGCACCCCCCCTCCGCAATTGCCCCTCTTTTTGAACGCCCGCTGGCTCCACCAGCGGGCGTTGCCTATTTAAGCGGCAAATTTCTCCGCGATACCGATCCGGCAGCGTTCCGAAGGCCGGTCATTGACCTGCCCCGGCCAAGCGGCAATTCTGGCGACCGGAATTCTGCTACCGCCGGCAGGCCCCTTTCGCCGCTCTTCCCGATGGACCCCCGATGCCCACCGTTGTCTCCGTTCTGGTGCCGGTCGCTCTGGGGGACTGCTACACTTATGTAAGCGACATTCCGCTGCCGCCCGGCACGGTCGTGCGCGTGCCGTTCGGGCCGCGCACCGTCATCGGCGCGGTGTGGGACGACCCGCCGGACCTCAGCCGTCCGCAAAGCCGCCTCAAGCCCGTCGCGCAGATATTTCCCGCCCGTCCGCTCGATACCGACCTGCGGGCGTTCGTCGAGTGGGTTGCCCGCTGGACGCTGGCGCCGCGCGGCATGGTGCTGCGCATGGTGCTGCGCGCGCCCGAGGCACTGGAGCCGGAGCCTCCGCGCGCCGGCCTGTTGCCCACCGGCCTTGTTCCGCCCCGCCTCACGCCGGCCAGACGCCGGGTGCTCGACATTGCCGGTACGATGCCCTCGTGGACGAAGGCGATGCTTGCCGAAGCCGCCGGCGTCAGTCCTTCCGTCGTCGACGGGCTGACCGCCGCGGGCTCGTTCACGCCGCTCGAACTGCCGCCCCTGCCGGCCGTGCCCGCCCCCGACCCGAACGCCTTCACCCCCTCCCTGACGCCCGACCAGCAGGCGGCCGCCGAAGCCCTCGTCGCCGCCGTTCACGAACGGCGCGCCAGCGTCACCCTGCTCGATGGCGTTACCGGGTCCGGCAAGACGGAAGTGTTCCTGGAGGCGGTTGCCGCCACGGTCGCCGAAGGCCTGCAGGCGCTGGTGCTGATGCCGGAAATCGCGCTGACGCAGGCCATCATCGCCCGTTTCGAGCGCCGCTTCGCAGCCCGGCCGGCCGAATGGCATTCCGCCGTCAGCCCGCTCCAGCGCGCCCGCGTCTGGCGCGGCGTCGCCAACGGCGAAACCCGCATCGTCATCGGCGCCCGGTCCGCGCTGTTCCTGCCGTTCTGCGCGCCCGGCCTCATCGTGGTCGATGAAGAGCACGATCAGGCCTACAAGCAGGATGACCGCGTGCCCTACAACGCCCGCGACATGGCGGTGGTTCGCGGTCACATCGGCGGCTTCCCGGTGGTGCTGTCCTCCGCCACGCCGTCGGTGGAGAGCCGCGTCAACGCCGATCAGGGCCGCTATCGACGCCTTGTTCTGGCCGATCGCGTGCCCGGTGCATCGCTGCCGGATGTCCGTGCCGTGGACATGCGACTGAACAGGCCGGAAAAAGGCCGCTGGATGGCCCCGCCCCTCGTCACGGCGCTGCACGAGGCATTGCAGCGCGGCGATCAGGCCCTGCTGTTCCTCAATCGCCGTGGCTATGCCCCCCTCACCCTGTGCGGCGGCTGCGGCCACCGCTTCTCCTGCCCCAACTGCTCCGCGTGGCTGGTGGACCACCGCCTGCGGGGCCGCCTTGTCTGCCACCATTGCGGCCATACCGAACCCCGGCCGGCGACCTGCCCGGCCTGCGGCGAGGCCGACACCCTCGTCGCGTGCGGGCCGGGCGTGGAGCGCATCGC
The DNA here is from genome assembly GCA_036782955.1 of Pseudoxanthobacter sp. Classification (GTDB taxonomy): domain Bacteria; phylum Pseudomonadota; class Alphaproteobacteria; order Rhizobiales; family Segnochrobactraceae; genus Pseudoxanthobacter. The sequence goes on from DAIPYB010000416.1 coordinate 3,052, forward strand.
GGAAGAGGCGCAGGCGCTTTTTCCCACGGCACGCACGCTGATTCTGTCGTCGGACATCGGCGGCGGCACGGAGCGCATCCGCGAGGAACTGGATCTGGTCGCGTCCGGCGCCTTCGATCTCGTCGTCGGCACCCAGCTTGTCGCCAAGGGACACACTTTTCCCCGCCTCAAGTTCGTCGGCGTGGTCGATGCCGATCTCGGCCTGATGAACGGCGACCTGCGGGCGGGCGAGCGCACCTTCCAGCTTCTGG
>DAIPYB010000417.1:0-3277 GCA_036782955.1 Pseudoxanthobacter sp.
TTCCTTGATGTCTTGCTGGGAAACCGTTGACGGAAAACCGCTGGCGCCCCGCGTCGTCCGGTCCGTCCGCCCCGAAGAGCTTTATAACAGACAGTCCGGCGTGTCCGAGGTTCGGACAGTGGTCGAAATAAGGTCGAAGTCTCGGCCAAGTCCCCGGTATTGACGCATTAACGCCCTCACCGGCCGGCGGTAGGTAACACACTTTACCGGGCTTGACCAGAAGTCCGCCGGTGGCGGAAACCGGTCCGGCCCGGTTGTTCTCAGATCATCGCCATACCGCCATTGACGTGCAGCGTCTGGCCCGTGACATAGCCCGCCTCGGAGGAGGCGAGATAGACCACGGCAGCGGCAATTTCGTCGCCAGTACCGAGCCGTGCGGCCGGAACCTGACCCAAAATCGCATCCTTCTGCTCGGTCTTGAGCACGTCCGTCATGGCAGTTTCGATGAAACCGGGCGCCACCGTATTCACGGTGATGTTCCGGCTCGCCACCTCCTTCGCCAGCGATTTGTACATGCCGATCATGCCCGCCTTGGCTGCGACATAATTTCCCTGACCGGCATTGCCCGTCACGCCCACGACGGAGGTGATTCCGACGATGCGGCCATAGCGGCGGCGCATCATGCCCTTCAGCGCGGCGCGGGAGAGACGGAAGGCGGAGGTGAGGTTCACCTCAAGCACCTGATCCCATTCCTCGTCCTTCATGCGCATGAAGAGATTATCCCGGGTGATCCCGGCATTGTTGACCAGAATGTCGAGCCCGCCCATGGCGGCCTCGGCCGCCGGCACCAGCCCGTCCACCTCGGCACGGTCGCCAAGATTGGCCGGCACCACGTGCACGCGCTCGCCCAGCGTTGCCGCGACCTCTTCCAGCTTCTCGCGACGGGTGCCGGAAAGCGCCACCGTGGCGCCCTGCGCATGCAGCGCACGGGCAATGGCGGAGCCGATGCCCCCGCTGGCACCGGTGACGAGGGCGAAGCGGCCGCTCAGGTCGAACATGGATTCCAATTCCTTTGCCGGGTAGCCGACCAATGCCCTGTCGGACATCACCCGCGCCCGGTCTCTTCTAAAACCGTTGTCTCATGCGCTGCTGCCTGACCGGCAGCACCGCGGAGCGGAGCACGTCAGGTCCGCCCGAAAATGTCAACCGGCGACGCGTTCGCCGAGCCGTTCGGCCAGCGCCGCCACGTCTTCCGGCGTGCCGACAGCAATGCCCTGCGCACCCTTGACGATGCGTTTCGCAAGCCCGCTCAGCACGTTACCGGAGCCGAGTTCGACAAAAAGATCAACACCGGCAGAGCCGAGCCATTCCACGCTCTCGCGCCAGCGCACGGTGCCGCAGACCTGTTCGACAAGGTGGGCGCGAATCTCGTCGGGATCGCTCACCGGCCGGGCCAGCACGTTGGCGACCAGCGGCACCACCGGCGTGTGGATTTCCACCTTCGCCAGCGCTTCGGCCATGGCATCGGCAGCGGGCTGCATCAGCGGGCAATGGAACGGCGCGCTCACCGGCAGCAGAACGGCACGGCGCGCGCCATGGGCCTTGGCGATTTCAATCGCCCGTTCAACCGCGGCGCGATGGCCGGACACCACAACCTGCCCCGGCGCATTATCGTTGGCGGCGGTGCAGACCTCATCACCGGCCGCCTCAGCGGCAACGGCGCGGGCTGTGTCCAGATCCAGCCCGAGCAGCGCCGCCATGGCGCCGGCACCGGGAGGCACGGCGGCCTGCATGGCATTGCCGCGCAGGCGCAGCAGGCGCGCCGTATCGGCCAGGGAAAGGCTGCCGGCCGCGGCAAGAGCCGAATACTCACCCAGCGAATGGCCTGCGACGTAAGCCGCATGATCGGCAAGGCGAATGCCGCGTGCCTCGGCCGCTCGCAGCGCCGCAATGGAAACCGCCATCAGCGCCGGCTGGGCATTCGCCGTCAGCGTCAACACGTCGTCGGGGCCTTCCCAGAGAATGACCGAGAGCTTTTCGCCGAGCGCCTCGTCCACTTCCTCGAAAACGCGGCGCGCCTCGGGAAAGGCCTGCGCCAGCGCATGCCCCATACCCACCGACTGGCTGCCCTGCCCCGGGAAAGTGAATGCCGTGCTCATATGTGCGCCCCAGCCTGTTCTCTTGCCGTCCATGCCGGACGAAATTCCGTTTCGCGGCCGTCATCGACCGGCCCCGCCAGCAGTCGCAAGGCGGCGCGGAGCCGCGGCCCGGACGGGCGGGAATGTGTCGGGCCGCGCAGACAAAGGCTTTTCGTCCCGCGGAAGTCAAGTGCCGGCGCCCGCCGCCGGCGCCGCACCCGGCCGCGCAGTGCCGTTTTTTAGGCGTCAAAGCATCACGGCAGCCTCACAGCGCATCGAAGAGAGCCGGGTCGGCCGCAGCGGCGAGTGCTTCCGTGCCCTGAACGTTGATGTGGAGATGGTCGCCGGAGTCATAGCGGGGGTTGAGTCGGGAGGGCTCTTGCGGGTCACGCAGGGCGGCATCGAAATCGAGCAGCGTGAAACCGTGTCGCTGTGCTCCGGCCCGGATAAGACGGTTGAGCGCGATGCGATCGGCCTCGCGCGCCGGCGGAAAACGCACGTCGCCGCGCGCGAAGCCCAGCGCGGGACTGAGCGTTGCCACTTGAACGCGCAAGCCGCGCGCCTGCGCCGCTTCCGTCATGGCCAGCAATACCTGCCAGAGCTGTTCGGGGCTGCGGCGGGTGGAAATGATGTCGTTGATGCCCTCGAAGATAACGACATCGCGCACGTTGGGCACATCGAACACGTCCCGCGCCATGCGGACCTGCGCGGCACCGCCGAAATAGGGCTTGTCGAGGCTGATATGATTGCCGCCGATGCCCGCATTGACGACGAGCGCGGACTTGCCGGCCGCCGCCAGTCGATCGCTAAGCCGCGCCGCCCATGAAAGCTCGAACCCGTCCGACAGCGAATCGCCGCTGATGACGACGGTCGGGCGCGGAGCGTCGGTGTCCGCATCGACGCGCGCGAGCACCGCGATATCGGGCGTCTCGATGCCAGCGTCCACCGCGGATGCAAACAGTGCATCGCCGGGCACGACGAACGCGCGGTTGATGCGGGAAAGCCGCATGGACCGGGCATCGCGGAAAGCCGGCCGCCCTTGCGGCAGGAAAACCGATATCTGGTAGAACCGTGCGGGCGCCAGATCACCGGAAAAGGCCGAGCGGATGGCCATGCCCGCCGGCAGGCAGCGGCCTTCTCCGCCAGGCAGTTCCAGCGTGCGCAGCGGACCGACCGGTTGCTGTCCGGCTTCGTCGAGC
>DAIPYB010000418.1:0-3215 GCA_036782955.1 Pseudoxanthobacter sp.
CGCCGGCCATGTGGCGCTGGCCACGGCGCGCTTTACCGCTGGCACCTCGGGTGCGCAGCTCGACCCGCTGGCGCGGCTGCCGCTGTGGCAGGCCGGGCTGGATTTCGACCACGGCACCGGCCACGGCGTGGGCTGCTATCTCTCGGTGCACGAGGGACCGCAGCGCATCGCCCGCGTCGGCACGACGCCGCTCGAGCCGGGGATGATCGTCTCCAACGAGCCCGGCTACTATAAGACCGGCGCCTACGGCATCCGCATCGAGAACCTGCTGCTGGTCACGCCCGCCGAGGTGCCGCACGGCGGCGAGCGGCCGATGATGGGGTTCGAGACGCTTACGCTGGTGCCCTACGACCGCCGCCTGATCGATGTCGCACTGCTGGCACCGGCTGCCCGCGCGTGGGTCGATGCCTATCATGCCGAAGTGCGCGGCGCGCTGGCGCCGCTGCTCTCGCCCGAGGATCTCGTCTGGCTGGCACAGGCCACGGCGCCGCTGGCGGGCTGAGCGAGTGCCCCGCGGCCGGGCCGGTTCCCCCGGCCCGGTTCAGCCGAACTGCCGGCCGAGGGCGGTCACGGCAACGCCGATGGCGACAATGGCGAGGATCGGCAGTCGAAGCGCGGCAGCGGCAAGGCAGGCGAGGGCGGCCACCCGCTCCGCCCAGCCGTGGCCGAAAGCGGCGGGCGCGATCAGCGCGGCCAGAACGGCCGGCGGTACCGCCTCGAACGCCCGCTTCAGTCGTCCCCGACGCGCGAAGCCCGGCGGCAGCACGAGGCCGGCGAGCCGGGTGGCCATGGTGGCGACGGCCATCAGGGCGATGGCCGCCAGAGCCCGGCCATCGAGGGCGAACAGATCGGCGAAGCTCAGCTCCATGGCTCAGGGCTCCCCGCGGGCGTCGCCGCCCGTGAACGCGGCTGCGGCGATGCCGGCCGCGGCACCGGCCGCGATGGCCGCCGGTCCGTTTGCAACGACGGAAACCGCCAGCGACACGACCGCAGAGGCGAGGACGGCAATGAAGAAGCCCGGCCGGTCGCGGAACCCGGCCAGAAGGCCGATGAAGATGGCGGCGAATGCAAAATCGAAGCCGTAGCGCGCCGGATCGCCCATTACCCGGCCGACAAGCGTGCCGGCGACCGTGGTGACGAACCAGGCCGCATAGAGCGTGCCGGCCAGCCCGGCAAAATAGGCTGGCGTCAGCCGCGTGCGCACGGCGCGCTGCTCGGCATAGGCCCAGATTTCATCGGCCAGAAACAGCAGCGCGAAGCCGCGCCCGGCTGGCGAAAAAGCCTGCATGGAGCGGGCCAGCGAGGCCCCCATCAGCACATGGCGCAGGTTGACGATGAATGCCGCGAACCCCACCGCCAGCCACGGCACCGGCTGGCCCCACAGGTCCAGCGCCACGAACTGCGCGCCGCCGGCGAACACGAAGGCCGACATGAGTGCCATTTCAAGGGATGAAATGCCCTTGGTGGCCGCCAGTGCGCCGAGAATGAAGCCGAACGGCACCATGGCCACCACCACCGGCAGCATGGCGCCGGCCCCGGCCGCGAATTCCGCGCGCAAGCCGCTGGCCACCGGCGGTTCGGGGGGTAAATGAGCCGTCACGTCCTGAGCCCTTCCTGACATCCTGCGCCGGCCCATGACGGCCGCACCCCGTTGATGCCGCGCCGGGTGCCGGGCGTCTTGGATGAAAGTGACGGGACGGGAACGAAAGGGGCAGCCTGATTCAGCCGGTCAGGCGGGCGCGGAAGGCGCCGGGCGCGACGCCCACGCGGGCCTTGAAGGCACGGTTCAGGTGGCTCTGGTCGCAGAACCCGCAGGCGAGCGCCACCTCCGCCGGCCCGGCGCCGCCGGCCAGCAGCGCGCGGGCGGCCCGGATGCGCCGATCCGTCAGGTAGGCGTGGGGCGTCAGCCCGGTTTCCCGCGCGAAGGCACGGATGAGCCGGGTGCGGGGAATGCCGGCAACGGCGGCAAGGCCGGCCAGATCGATCGCGCTGCCATAGCAGGCATCGAGACAGGCGCGGGCGCGGGCCACGGCATGGCTTTCGCGCGGGGGTGCCTTTTCAAGCGCCGTGCGCGTGCCGTTCTGCCGTCCGTGCCGTGCCATCAGCCGCACGAAGGCGGTGTGCAGGCGCTCGTCGGCCTCCAGCGCCGGGGCGCCGGCATCCATGGCCACGTGGGCGGCGGCGATTTCCGCCGCAAGCCCGGGATCGCGGATGACCGCGTCGGTGAAATCCGGCACGCCGCCGCCCTCCCGCTCCGCCGCGTCCCCGGCGATGTCGCCGAGGAGGGAAATGGCGGGATAGGTCATGCGGTAGGCATAGCCCGCGCCGTGGGGGCGGCCGTCGTGCACCGCGCCCGGCGGCACGACGCAGATGTCGCCCGGCCCGGCATAGAGCTGGATGCCGTTTTGCGAAAAGGCCTCGCAGCCGGCGACGATTGTGCCGATCACGAATGTGTCGTGGGTGTGCGGTGCATAGACATGGGTGCGGAAGGTGGCCGTCAGGCACTCCAGCCCCTGCTGCCGGCTGGCGCGAAAGAAGCGTGCCCGGTCGTCGCCGGCAAGCGGCGTCGCCCCGAGGGCTTCCTGCTGGGTGCCATGGTCGTTCTGCATGGTGGCGATCATGGCACGGCCCGGCGCGAACCGCGAGGGGGCAGGGGATCAGCGCCGGGCGGAACTGGTCTCGCGGCGGCGGATCCTCTAGGGTTGCGGGTCCCGACAGCAACGAGACGCACCGGAAGAGAGTCGTGTCCGAAATCGCAAGTGCCGTTCCGCCGTCCCCTGTACCGACCACGCCTGCAGCCGGCCGCCCGCCCGCGTCGGCGGTGGCCGATGTCGTCGCCCTCATCGGCGGACGCCTTGGCGAGCGCATCACCACCAACACCGTGGTGTGCCGCCAGCACGGCCAGACGACGACATGGCTGGAAACGCAGGCTCCCGATGCGGTCGCCTTTCCGCATTCGACCGACGAGGTTGCCTTCATCGTCCGCACCTGCGCGGCGGCCGGCGTGCCGGTCATTGCCCACGGCACCGGCACCTCGCTGGAAGGCCATGTGAACGCCCCCTATGGCGGCATCTGCATCGATCTGACGGGCATGAACCGTATCGTGGCGGTCAGGCCCGACGACCTCGACTGCACCGTGGAGCCCGGCGTCACCCGCCGCCAGCTCAACGATTATCTGCGCGATCAGGGACTGTTCTTTCCCATCGATCCGGGTG